>JBHADP010000001.1:0-5195 GCA_041855125.1 Neisseria sp.
GTTGCCATCGTATTAACCGATGCTTACGACCGTAACAGCAAATTTGCCGACCCCGATGAAAATTCAAAACGCATCGCGGCACAAATCATCGATTTCTTCTCACATGAAGTGAAAGCAGGTCGCCTACCTGCCAACTTATTGCCATTACAATCGGGCGTGGGCAACGTTGCCAATGCTGTATTGGCAGGTTTGTTAGATGCGCCATTTGATAATTTAACGGGCTATACCGAAGTATTACAAGATGGTATGCTGGATTTGATTATTGCAGGCAAAATGAAATCGGCTTCCGCAACCGCGTTATCATTCAGCCCCGATGCCTTGCAACGCTTTAACGACAACATCGAATTCTTGCGCGATAAAATCATTTTGCGCCCCATGGAAATCACCAATAACCCCGAATTGATTCGCCGTTTGGGCATTATTGGTATGAATGCCATGATTGAAGCCGATATTTACGGTAATGTGAACTCAACCCATGTGATGGGTACGAAGATGATGAACGGTATTGGCGGTTCAGGCGACTTTACGCGCAATGCCTTCTATTCCTTCTTTGTAAGCCCATCTGTGGCAAAAGATGGCGCAATTTCGTGCATCGTACCTATGGTTTCACACCATGACCATACCGAACATGACGTGATGTTTATCGTAACCGAACAAGGTATGGCAGATTTGCGCGGTAAATCGCCTCGTCAACGTGCGAAGCTGATTATTAACAACTGCGCCCACCCTGATTACCGCCCTATGTTGCAAGACTACTATGACCGTGCGGAAAAAGCAGGTGGCTTGCATACCCCACACTTATTGCTAGAAGCCTTGTCTTGGCATCAACGTTTTGTAGAAACAGGCGATATGCGTGTGAAATAATCCATAGGCAAATGAAAAACCCTTGTTATCAAACAAGGGTTTTTTTAATGTGTGAGCAATAAATCACAAGCCACCTGACACGCTTTGTGCTTTTTCCAATTCTGCTTCAATATCTTTCACTGCTTTTTCTAAGCCTGCAATGCGTTCTAAATATTTCGCATAATTGCGTTCATTGCCATAACGTACTTTTTTGCCTTCCGCGACGGCTTTTTTGGCTTGTTCTAGCTTGCGGCGCAAGGCGACAATTTGGTCGGATTCGCCTAAAGTTACCACCGATGGTGCAGCCGTTGGCGCAGTTTCAGGCATAGGGGTGGGGGGAGATTCGTTTGTTGCAGAATAGCTGGTGTTGCTGGTATCTGCTGAATAAGATGGATTGGCTGAACTATAAACTGAAGGCTTGCCAAGATTAATGGCTTGGCAGCGTGCAGATGGGTTTTGTGTATAGGTTTTATTGCCTTTGGCATCGGTACACACATACATAGGTGTTGCCCCTGCTGAGAGTGAACAGCTCAATAATAAGGTAGACAGTAAGAACGTTTTCATCAAATTTCCTTTTCGGTTGAAACCCCGCCATTGATGGCGGATCATTCAAACAGAAGGGGTGTAATCCCTTCTGTTTCAGGGCAACACTTTATGTGTCGTCCTGTGTGTTGAAACATAGATGTTTCCTTGTATATTGCCCTTTATTTTGAGGGGGGCTGTTTTAAAGAAATCTTTTGCCCTTCATACCATTCAATTTGAAGGGCTTATATTGTATCAAGATGGTGTATGACTTCCTATCTATTAAAAAAAAGAGGCTATCCCTAGATAGTTGGTGTAAATGTTTTCAAATGAAAATTTGAAATAAATTTGAATCCATCTTAGAGCCAGAAATACCATATTGCCAATAAGACTGCCACCATAATCACATTACTAATCATAATCAGCAGCCATTGTTGGCGCATTTTTTGTGGTGCTATTCGTGTGCGTTGGGGGCGGCGAATGTAAAAAAAGGGCGTGAGCAGAATGGAAATCGCGCTGATTAAAACCAAAATAGCATAATAAATTTTTTCAGCAGGCATATTTGCGTCCTTTCAAGTTGTTCCCATCCATTTTGATTGCCCAAATATGCTACAATCACCGCATTTTTTAGCTGATTTTAAACAAGGTCAATCAAATGATTTCAACCAATAATATTACCATGCAATTTGGTGCGAAACCCTTATTTGAAAACGTATCGATTAAGTTTGGCGAAGGCAATCGCTATGGCTTAATTGGCGCGAATGGTTCGGGTAAATCCACTTTTATGAAAATTTTGGGTGGTGATTTGGAGCAAACTTCAGGCGAAGTGGCGATAGAACACGGTGTGCGCTTGGGTAAATTGCGCCAAGACCAATTTGCCTATGAAGAAATGCGCGTATTAGATGTGGTATTGATGGGGCATACCGAAATGTGGGCAGCCATGACCGAGCGCGATGCCATTTATGCCAACTTAGAAGCCACCGAAGACGACTATATGCGAGCGGCAGATTTAGAAGCCAAATTTGCCGAATACGATGGTTATACTGCCGAAGCGCGCGCAGCAGAATTATTAAGTGGTGTGGGTATTGAAGAAAGTTTACACCAAGCCACCATGAGTGAAGTTGCCCCTGGCTTTAAACTGCGCGTGTTATTGGCACAAGCCTTGTTTTCCAAACCTGATGTATTGCTATTAGACGAACCCACTAACAACTTAGATATTAATACCATTCGTTGGCTAGAAGGCGTGTTAAACCAATATGATAGCACCATGATTATCATCTCCCACGACCGCCACTTCCTCAACGAAGTCTGCACCCATATGGCAGATTTAGACTACAACACCATCACCATTTACCCTGGCAACTACGATGATTATATGCTGGCATCTGCCCAATCGCGTGAACGTGCCTTAAAAGACAATGCCAAAGCCAAAGAAAAACTGCAAGAATTACAAGAATTTGTGGCGCGATTCAGTGCCAACAAATCTAAAGCCCGTCAAGCCACATCACGTTTAAAACAAGCGGATAAAATTAAAGCCGAAATGGTAGAAGTGAAACCTTCCACGCGCCAAAACCCCTATATTCGCTTTGAAACCGATGAAAAAGCCAAATTACATCGTCAAGCAGTTGAAGTGGACAATCTTGCTAAATCATTTGATAAACCCTTGTTTGAAAAACTATCGTATATCTTGGAAGCAGGGCAGCGTTTAGCCATTATTGGACCCAATGGCGCGGGCAAATCCACCTTATTAAAACTCTTGGCGGGTGCGTATCAAGAACACTATGCTGAAGGCATCACCCCTGATGCAGGCAGCATCAAATGGGCAGAAAAAGCCACCGTTGGCTATTATCCCCAAGACCATGAAAACGACTTTGATGTGGATATGGATTTAACCGAATGGATGCGTCAATGGGGACAAGAAGGCGATGACGAACAAGTGATTCGTGGCACCTTAGGACGCTTACTATTTGGTAGCAACGATGTGGTTAAAAAAGTGAAAGTGCTGTCTGGGGGAGAGAAAGGGCGTATGTTGTATGGCAAATTATTATTGCTCAAACCCAATGTATTAATCATGGATGAGCCGACCAACCACATGGATATGGAAAGCATCGAGTCATTGAATATGGCATTGGAAAAATACAACGGCACCTTGATTTTCGTTTCCCACGATCGTCAATTTGTTTCTTCACTTGCCACCCAAATCATTGAATTAGATGGCAATGGTGGTTATGAACACTATTTAGGCGATTATGAAAGCTATTTAGCGAAAAAAGGTCTTGCTTAATTTGAAACAGCCATTGAGTGATTTCTCAATGGCTTTTTTGATATGGATTAAACGACAGAAAATAATCACTTCCCTGATGGTATCGCAAGCGTATAATCAGACACGGTTGTAGCCATTACAATCCAACTCAACCTTCGCAAACAAGGAGCAGAACAATGAAAGCAGCACGTTTTTATGATCGAGGCGATATCCGTATCGAAGACATTCCCGAGCCTGTTGTTGAAGCAGGAACCGTAGGCATTCAAGTAGCTTGGTGCGGTATTTGTGGCACAGACTTGCATGAGTTTATGGAAGGTCCTATTTTTATTCCACCTTGTGGACATCCTCACCCCATTTCAGGCGAGTCTGCCCCCATTACCATGGGACATGAATTTTCAGGTGTGGTGTATGCTGTGGGTGAAGGTGTTGATGACATTGAAGTAGGGCAGCATGTCGTGGTTGAGCCTTATATTGTTGCTGATGATGTGCCCACAGGCGAAGGCGACAATTATCACTTATCTAAAAACATGAACTTTATTGGTTTAGGTGGTCGCGGTGGTGGTTTATCAGAAAAAATTGCTGTGAAACGCCGCTGGGTACATCCTATTTCCAACAAAATCCCACTTGACCAAGCTGCATTGATTGAACCTTTAGCCGTTGGACACCATGCGTTTGTACGCAGTGGTGCGAAAGCAGGCGATGTGGCATTGGTGGGCGGTGCGGGTCCTATTGGTTTGTTGTTGTCTGCTATTTTAAAAGCCAAAGGCTTAACCGTTATCATCACCGAATTAAGCTCTGCGCGTAAAGATAAAGCCCGTGAAGCAGGCGTTGCTGATTACATCTTAGACCCATCACAAGTTGATGTGGTAGAAGAAGTGATGAAAATCACCAATGGCGAAGGTGTAGATGTTGCCTACGAATGCTCAAGCGTGAATAAAGTATTGGATACTTTAGTCGAAGCCTGTAAACCTACTGCGGTAGTGGTGATTGTGTCTATTTGGAGCCATCCAGCCACAGTCAATGTACACAGTGTGGTGATGAAAGAATTAGATATGCGTGGCACCATCGCTTATTGTAACGACCACCAAGAAACCATTAAATTGGTGGAAGAGGGTAAAATTAATTTAGAACCTTTTATTACGCAACGCATTCAATTAGATGACTTGATTTCACAAGGCTTTGAAACCTTGATTCATAATAATGAATCGGCTGTGAAAATTATTGTTCATCCATAAGCCATAAACGAAAGTTGATGCTTGATACCAGACTGGATAGGATTTATCCAGTCTTTTATGTTTTATGGGGTTATTTTTGTTCTGCATTGGATAGAGAACACAGCCAAAAATGTAGAACCAAACACCGTTTTTTAGGCATAAAAAATCCGCTAAATGATTAGCGGATTTTTGTTTCCCATTATGGGGTTATGTGGTGCCCGGAGCCGGAATCGAACCGGCACGCCCGTTTTAGAGGCGACGGATTTTAAGTCCGTTGTGTCTACCTATTTCACCACCCGGGCTTCTCTGGTTAGGAGAAGTAAACTTGGAGGCGGGGGCGTGGATTTTAACCA
>JBHADP010000002.1:0-15880 GCA_041855125.1 Neisseria sp.
AAGGCATCGGATTTTGATTCCGACATGCGTAGGTTCGAATCCTACATCCCCAGCCACCCTTAATTGGGGATTCGCCAAGTTGGTTAAGGCATCGGATTTTGATTCCGACATGCGTAGGTTCGAATCCTACATCCCCAGCCAGTTAAAGCGCGTATGGTTTATGCTATACGCGCTTAACTTTTTCATTTTAAAAATGTGTTGGTTGCAAATTCTCCCTCGCGAGAGAATCCATCCAATGAAAAAGGGCAACACAATTCTCTTAATAGATTGCCCCATATGTTGAAATATTTGGTTGATGGCGAGTGATAAGCGTATAATAACGCGCGGCATTTGACCCGTTTAACAGAAAGGAAGCGCAAAATGTTTCCTGAACAATCCAACGACAATTTAATCTTAGGTGATGACGACATGGCAGCAGATAATTTGATGGTGTTTACTGGTAATGCAAACCCCAAATTGGCGGCAAACGTGGTGAAACATTTGGATATTTCATTAGGCAATGTTTCGGTAACCAAATTTTCCGATGGCGAAATTGCTATTGAACTCTTGGAAAACGTGCGTGGTCGCGATGTCTTTATTCTGCAACCCACTTGTGCGCCCACCAATGACAATTTAATGGAAATTTTGACCATGGCAGATGCCTTAAAACGTGCTTCTGCGGGTCGGATTACTGCGGCGATTCCTTATTTTGGCTATGCTCGCCAAGACCGCCGTCCACGTTCGGTGCGTGTTCCCATTTCGGCTAAATTAGTTGCCAATATGCTGTATTCAGCCGGTATTGACCGTGTATTAACAGTTGATTTGCATGCCGACCAAATTCAAGGTTTCTTTGATATTCCTGTGGACAATATCTATGCCACCCCTATTTTGGTGCATGATATTTTGCAACAGCGTATTGAAAACTTAACCGTTGTTAGCCCTGATATTGGCGGTGTGGTGCGTGCGCGTGCGGTTGCTAAAACCTTAAATGCGGATTTGGCGATTATTGACAAACGCCGTCCGAAAGCCAATGTGGCGGAAGTGATGAATATTATTGGTGATGTACAAGGGCGGACGTGTTTGATTGTAGATGATATGATTGATACAGCAAATACCTTGTGCAAAGCGGCTTCGGCATTGAAAGAGCGCGGTGCAGAACGTGTCTTGGCTTATGCTACTCACCCTGTATTCTCAGGTGAAGCCGCCACGCGAATTGCTTCTTCGGATATTGACCAAGTGGTGGTAACCGATACCATTCCGTTGTCGCCCATTGCGGAAGCCTGTCCTAAAATCCGCCAAGTAACCATCGCAGGTTTGTTGGCAGAAACGGTACGCCGTATCAGTAATGAAGAATCGGTTTCTTATTTGTTTAACGAAGATATTGTAGCACCTGGGGCGTTATTGTTGCCCTAATTCCTGAAATTGCCGTCCCAAGCTGGTCGCGGTGTAAGACGGTGTGATTTTTGTTTTTTATTCTCTTTTTTGGAGTATTTTGATTATGACTTTTGAAATTCAAGCCTCTGTTCGCGAAGCCCAAGGTACTGGTGCGAGCCGCCGCCTGCGTCGTGAAGGCAAAACCCCTGCTGTGGTATATGGCGAAAACCAAGAAGCCGTTGCTGTTGCCGTTGACCACAAAACGGTGTTTTACGCTTTGGAAAAAGAAGCGTTTCACACTGCTTTGATTAAATTGACTTTAGATGGCAAAACGCAAGATGTGATTGTGCGTGATTTCCAAATGCACCCTTTCCGCAATGAAGTTCAACACATTGATTTCCAAGTGGTTGATGTGAATAAACCATTGAAAATGCGTATTCCTGTACATGTGATTAATGCAGAAAAATCACAAGCGGTGAAATTGCAAAGTGGTCGTGTTTCTTTGTTGACAACAGGTGTGGAAGTGATTGTTGATCCGAAAAACATTCCTGCCGCTTTGGAATTGGATTGCGCGAATGTGGTAGCAGGTGATATTTTGCATTTAACAGATATTGCTTATCCTGAAGGCGTGAGCAGTGTGGCGTTGAAACGCAACAGTAACTTGGCAGTTGCTACTGTAACAGGCAAAAAACGCTAATTTGTCGCTAAGATGATAAAAAATCCCACTGTTTGGCAGTGGGATTTTTGGTTTTTGCGGTCAGACGCTGGGATTTACGCTATACTTTGCTGTGATGTTGGCTATTATTGTTTGTTAATTTTAGGGAGCGTAAACCACTCAGATCAGTCAGACTGGCATTAAGTCAGCAGTATGCAAATTGGAATTTGTTTACTGTGATTTCCTGTTCGGCATCAGCATGGCAGGAAGGGGAAGTGAAAGCTGCGGTTGTTTGGCAGTTATTGAATATACTAATAATATAAAATGTGATGACTATGCAAAAGCTTCGATATAAAAAGGGGTTGTTTAAACACGGTAGTATGGTGTTTTCTATAATGACTCTGTTTGCGATGCCGCCTCTGGCGGCGCAAGAGCTGCAAGATATTTTACGAAAATCTTTAATTTCAGATCCGTCTTTATTGGAAGCAAAAGCCAATGAAGCGGCTGCCCAAAGTACCACTAAAGCCACTAAAGCAGGGCATTATCCTGTGATTTCGGCAGTTGGCACGCAGATGTTGTTTCAACAAAACGACAAAAGCAGTGATGATTTAACCAGTGGGATTGGTTTGAAGGGCAGTGTCAATCTTTACGCTTGGGGTGGTATTGAAGCAGGCGTTAAGCGTGATCAGCAAAAAGAAATCTATTATAAGCACAAGTATTTTGAAACGCAGGAAGAATTGGGCAGCACCATTGGTAAGCTGTATCTCAAGGCTTTACGGGCGCGTGAATCTTTGTTGGTCAGTGAACAGAGTTTGAGCCGCCATGATAAATTGCTGAAAGATTTAGGCTTGGTGGTGCAATATGATGCGGGTCGCCGTTCGGAATTGATTGAAGCGCGTGCTAAGCATATGCAGGTGCAAACCAGTATTGCTCAACTGCGCCGTACGATGGAATTGGCATTGAGTGAGTTGTCGAAATACACCGCCAAGCCTGTTCGCCCTCAAGATTTGCGCGACCCTTTTCGCTCGGATACAACCAGCAGTTTGGTGCGCCGTTATAAAACGGAAGATACGCATTTGAATCCGTCTTATTTGGCGCAAAAAGCGGAACGGGAAAGTTTAAGCCATGAATTAGATGTGTCGAAAGCGGCACGCCGTCCTGCCATTAATTTGGAAAGTTATTTGGCAAAGGATTCTAAGCAGTTGTATTTGAATATGACGTGGAGTTTGTTTGATGAGGCGAAACGGCATACAGTGGGCAAAAATGAGCATACTTTGGTGGCAGCAGATGCCCGTTTAGACAATATTCTGCGTGAAGTGGCGGAACGGGCGCGTAGTGCGGAAATTGATATGGCGCAAAGTGAGCAGCGTGTGAATATTACGGCAGAGCATATTATCGCGCAAAAGGAAGTGGTGAAAGCGTATGAGCTGCAATTTAAGGTGGCACGGCGCACGTTAACGGATGTGTTAGATGCGTATAGTGCTTTGTCGAATATTGAGCAAGACAATATTACTGCACGCAATGATTTTCGTGATGCAGCATTGGAATATTTGGTGGCACAGTCGCAAGTGGCAAAATGGGCGGGTGTAACCGAAATTGAGTAAACATTTACGGGTTGATTGTTTCCATTTTTAATAACGAATAAATATTATGAAATCCATTATTGAACATATTGCTCTCACCACTCAATTACTCGGTGCGCCTGTTTCGGAAGCAGCGTTATCGGCAGAGGTGGTGCGTGATAAGAAATTAAACGTTAATTTTCACTCTTTAAAAGAAGTGTTGCGTAGTCATGGTTTTGAAAATACGTTGTCTAAACGGGATTTGCGCGATATTCCTTCTTTGGCGGTGCCTGTGGTGCTGATTTTGCACAATGAAGAAGCGGCAGTGGTCACGCAGATTGATGGTGCAGGCACGAATCGGGTTTTTCATGTGCGACAAGCCGATGGTTTGGCACAAGAATTAACTTATGAGCAGTTATCTGCTTTGTATTTGGGCTTTTGTTGGTTTATTAAGCCTAAAATGGTGGCAGATAATCGCACGGATTTGCCTGAATATCATTTGCCTAAATCATGGTTTTGGCAGGTAATTTGGCGTTTTAAGGGCTATTATTATCAGGTGATTTTGGCAACGTTTATCATCAACTTTTTGGCATTGGTCAGCTCGTTGTATGTGATGAATGTGTATGACCGTGTGATTCCCAATCAGGCGTATGAAACGTTGTGGGTGTTGAGTATTGGGGTAACGCTGGCGATTGTGTTTGAGTTTATTGCCAAGATGATTCGCGGGCATTTAACGGATATTGCAGGTAAAAAGGCGGATTTGATTATCAGCTCGGCATTGTTCCGCCGTGTGTTGGCGTTGCGTTTGGCTGACCGTCCTGCTTCAGCAGGTTCGTATGCTAATAATTTGCGTGATTTTGAATCGGTGCGTGAGTTTATGACCAGTGCCAGTTTGTTGGCGTTGGTGGATTTACCATTTTTGCTGTTATTTATTTTGGTGATTAGTATTGTGGGGGGTAAATTGGCATTTGTGCCGCTCACGATTATTCCGATTGTGGTTTTGGTGGGCTTTTGGGTACAACGTCCGTTGTCGCGCTATATTAATGAGTCGATGCAAGAGGGTTCGCAGCGACAAGGTTTGGCGGTTGAGGCATTGGAGGGTATTGAAACGCTGAAAACCAATAATGCAACCAGTTGGGCGCAACAACGTTGGGATGAATACACTGCCAAAACATCGGCTTCTGCTATTAAGGTGAAAGATACCAGTAATTTTATGGTGAACTTCGCCACAGGGATGCAGCAATTAAATACGGTGGCTTTGGTGTTGGTGGGAACGCATTTGATTCATGCAGAAAATCCTGCCGACCGCATTACGATGGGTGCTTTGATTGCTTCGGTGATTTTGTCGGGACGGGCTTTGTCGCCATTGGCGCAAATTGCAGGCTTGGCAATTCGTTTCCAACAAGCGAAGTTGGCATTAGAAGGCATTAATAATATTGTGGAACGCCCCGTAGAGCGTGCGCCTGAACGTAAATATGTTACCTTGAGCCAAGTGCAGGGCAATATCAGTTTTGATAAGGTGTCGTTTAAATATGATGAAGAAAGCAGCCCTGCGGTTACCAGTTTGAGCTTGAATATTCGCCCAGGTGAGAAGGTGGGTATTTTGGGGCGGATTGGTAGCGGTAAAAGTACGTTGCTGAAGTTGGCAAGCGGTTTATACGATGCAGCAGGCGGCAATGTGATGTTAGATGGCGTGGATATGCGCCAAATTGACCCGAATTTTTTGCGTAGCCAAGTGTTGTTGTTGAGCCAATCGCCTCGTTTGTTTTTGGGAACGTTGCGCGAGAATATGGATTTGGCGCGAGTGGATGGTTATTCCACCGACCAAGAATTGTTGCAAGCCTTGCGCCGATTTGGTTTGGACAAGATTATTCGCCAACATCCACGCGGCTTGGATATGCCATTGGGTGAAGATGGTTTGGGTTTGTCAGGGGGACAAAAGCAGATTATTGCTTTGGCGCGTATGACTTTGCGTTCGCCGCGTGTGGTGTTGTTAGATGAACCCACCACAGGTTTAGACCAAGCTACGGAGCGCATGGCATTGAGCGCTGTGGGGCAATGGTGTCAGGATAAAACGCTGATTGTGGTAACGCATCGTCCGCAAGTTTTGCAAATTGTGAATCGTATTATTGTGATGGACGGTGGTAAGATTGTGATGGATGGTCCACGCGATTTGGTGTTGCAAAAATTGATGCAAAATGAAGATGAAACGTCTAATAAATCATCTCAACGTGCGACTGCCGAGCCTAAGCCAAAAAGTATGCAGGCGAATGGCTAAGAGTGGGTAAACGTGAACTCAGCAAATCAGGTAAACAGATATTATGAGTAATGAAAAAAATAATCAGGAAAGCATTAAATCCAGTGATTTACAACTGGTAAATGATTTAAATGCAGCGTTGCAAAAAGAGAAGCATCACGGGCAATTTTGGGTGGTGATGTTGCTGTTTGCATTTTTGGTGGTGTTTGTGATTTGGGCGTATAACAGTCCGTTGGAGGAAGTAACCCGTGGACAAGGGAGCATTATTCCCAGCAGTCGCGAACAGGTGATTCAAAGCCTTGACCCTGGCACGATTTCAGAAATGATGGTGCGTGAAGGCGATGTGGTGGAGAAAGACCAAATTTTGCTGAAGTTGGACGACACGCGCAGTTCAGCCATTTTGCGTGAAAGTGAAGCCAAAGTGGCAAACTTGGAAGCGATGGTGGCTCGTTTGAAAGCGGAAGCCTATGGCACGGCAATGGTGTTTCCCAAAGGCTTGAGCAAAGAATTGATTCAACGTGAACAGGCAGCTTATGAAGCACGTCGTCGCGCTTTGGTGGAAGCGGTAGCAGGTTTGAACCAAAGTAAAGCGGTGTTAGACCGTGAAATCAATATTACTGCGCCTATGGTGAAACATGGTGTGGTGTCGGAGGTGGAATTGTTGCGTATGCAGCGTGAATCCAATGATTTGGCTTTGCAAATTACACAACGGAAAAATGATTATTCTGCTCGTGCCAATGAGGAATTGGTAAAAGCGGAATCGGAATTGGCGCAAGCTAAAGAAAATATGGCGATGCGTGCTGACCCTGTGGAGCGTTCGGAAGTGCGTGCGCCCTTACGCGGTGTGGTGAAGGATATTAAAATCAACACGGTGGGCGGTGTGGTCAATGCAGGACAAGATATTATGACCATTGTGCCATTAGATGAAAAATTGTTGGTGGAAGCCTATATTAATCCGCGTGATGTGGCGTTTATCCATCCTGGTTTGCCTGCGGTGGTCAAAATCAGTGCGTATGATTATGCGATTTATGGCGGTTTGGACGGCAAAGTAACCTTAATCAGCCCTGACACCATCAGCAATCAGGCGCGTACTGACCAATTAAAACTTGACCCCAACCAAGTGTATTATCGTTTGTTGGTGCAAACTGATGGCAATAGTTTGCGCGATAAGGAGGGCAAGGAAATGCCGATTATTCCAGGTATGGTGGCAACGGTAGATGTGAAGACAGGCGAGAAAACAGTCTTCCAATACTTAATCAAGCCGATTACGCGCATGAAAGAAGCCTTGCGCGAGCGTTAAAATCAGCGTTATGATTTGATGGGGACAGCCTTGGGGTTGTCCCCTTTGTTTTGGCGTGATGAAGAGAAATGATAGGAGAAAGATGGCAGCAGTCAGTAGAGGGGTATGGGCGGCAATCGCTTCAAATGTGTTGTTTGCAGCTTTGTTTTTATACAGCAGTTGGATGCAGCCTATGAATGGCACGGAGGTATTTGCTTGGCGCATGGTGGCGATGTTGCTGGGCTTGATGGTGTTGATGGGTGCAATGGGTATGTGGGCGGAACTGCTTGGGTTTGTGCGCCAGATGGGACGGGATAGGGTGCGTTGGTGTGGGATGATGTTGCCAACGCCTATTTTAGCCAGTCAGTTATGGTTGTTTATGTGGGCGCCTGTAAACGGCGAAGGGGTCAATGTGGCGATGGGCTATTTTTTGTTTCCTTTGGCGATGTTATTGGGTGGTTGGCTGTGGTTTAAGGAGCGTTTGAGCGGATGGCAACGGTTGGCGGTGGGTTTGGCGGTGGCAGGTGTGGCGTATGAGTTATGGCGCACGGCTGCGTTTTCGTGGACAACTTTATGGGTATGTGGCACTTATCCTGTTTATTATTTGTTGCGCCGTGCTTTGAAAGTGCCTGTGTTGGTGGGTTTGTTTTTGGATTTATTGTTGATTGCGCCTGTGATGTTGGTGTGGTTGCTGTGGCAGTCAGACAGTTTTGCTTTATTGGTGCAACAGCCGATGTTGTTGGGTTTAGTGGTGTTGTTGGGGATAAACAGCACTTTGGCGATGTTTTTAAACTTGTGGGCAAGTCAAAAATTGCCTGTGTCGCTGTTTGGGATGTTGAGTTATTTAGAACCGATATTGTTGTTTGTGGTGTCGTTGTGGGTGTTGCATGAGCCGTTGGAAGAAGGGGAATGGGTGGGATATGGTTTGATTTGGTTGGGCTTATGTGTGATGGCGTTAGAGGGGGTGTTGCTGTGGTATCGCCATCGACATAAGCCTGTGTTGTTGTAATCAGGAAGTTGGGCAATGCTGCTCAACGGGGTTTATTTTTGTTTGGGACGAAATGCGGGGCAAAGTATGGCATCGGTTTCAATAAAGGGCGCACCGATTAAGTCTAGGCAATAGGGAATGGCGCTAAAAATGCCGTGTACTTTAATCTGTTCGCCTTCGCGTACGCCGCCTAGGGTTTCGGCAATGGCTTTGGGACGCCCTGGTAAATTAACAATTAGGCTGTTGCCGCGTATGCCTGCGGTTTGACGCGATAAAATGGCAGTGGGTACATAATATAAGCTGATTTGGCGCATTTGTTCGCCAAAACCCATCATTTCTTTGTCTATCACGGCTAAGGTGGCTTCGGGAGTAACGTCGCGTGGGGCAGGACCTGTGCCACCTGTGGTGAAAATCAGGTGGCAATGTTGCTGGTCTGCCATGTGAATGAGGGTGCGCTCAATCAGTGCTTGTTCATCGGGAATCAGGGCTTCGATAAAGTCGATGGGGTTGCGGATAACGGCTTGCAGCCAAGTTTTGAGTGCAGGGATGCCTTCATCTTGATAGGTGCCTTGACTGGCACGGTCGCTGATGGATACTAAGCCGATGGTGATGCTGTCTGTCATATGGGTTCTCTTATAAATCAACGAGGAGTTGGCGAATTTTGCTGATGGCATGGTGGGTTTGTTCGCTGCGTAAGTGGGTGGACTGTTCGCTGCTGTCGGCATGGTAAACCACGCCACATAAGTGGACATACGGGATATTGAGTTCACGCGCTAAGATGGCTTCGGGCATTCCTGTCATGCCGATGATGTCTATGCCATCGTTGCGATAACGGCGCATTTCGGCACGGGTGGGGGTGCGTGGACCTTGTATGCAGCCATAAATGGCGCGATTGTGTAGGGGGGTGCGATGGCTATCGGCATGGGCGAGTAGGGTGTCGCGCAGTTGGATGTCGTAGGGGTCGCTGAAGTCAGCGTGTATGATTTCTTGTGATTCGCCCTCAAAATAGGTCGCCGCACGCGCAAAGGTGTAGTCAATTAAATCATCGGGTAACACCAATGAGCCTGCTTCTAAAGCGGGGTTTAAGCTGGTAACGGCTGAAACGGAAATGATGTTGTGAATACCCAATGAATGTAATGCCCAAATATTGGCACGATAGTTGATTTCATGCGGAGCGAGGGTATAACTTAAACCATGTCGTGCTAAAAAAACGATTTCTTGTGAACCCAATTTGCCAATCAATAAAGGCGCACTGGGTAAGCCATAGGGCGTGCGTACAATTTGACGGCGGGTGATTTGTAGTTCGGGAACTTGGGTGAGACCACTGCCTCCAATCACAGCAAACATAAGCAGCTACCTTGTGTGTGGATTTGAAAGAAAGGCTATTGTAATGGATTCGTTTGCTTTTGGGGGAGTGGACAAAAGGGGAAGGGGAATAAAAAATCGCCAGTGAGGACAACTGGCGAGCATGGAATTAAGCCTTAAGGTGTGTGCCGATAATTTGCAGCATTTGTGCCAATACTTTGGGATTGGCTGCCACAATATCACCGCTTTCTAACCAATTTTGTTCCCCTTGCATATCGGTTACAATCGCTCCCGCTTCTTTGGCAATCAATGCACCTGCGGCAATATCCCATGGTTTTAAGTTAAATTCAAAAAAACCATCAAAACGACCTGTTGCCAATGCACATAAATCTAATGATGCCGCCCCTTCACGGCGTGCGCCTGCGGTTTTGCTTAAAAAATCTTTTAAAATGGCTAAATAAGTATCCATCATGCTTTGGTCAACCACTGGGAAGCCTGTGCCGATTAAGCATTGGTTTAATTCGATGCGATTGGAGACGCGAATACGGCGGTCATTTAATAATGCGCCTTTGCCGCGTGAAGCAAGGTATAAATCATTGCGTTCGGGTGCGTAAACCAAGGCTTCTTGCAACACGCCTTTATGTAGTAATGCCATAGAGATGGCAAATTGGGGATGACCATGTAAATAATTGGTGGTGCCGTCTAAAGGGTCGATAATCCATTCGTATTCGGCACGCGCTTTACCATGGCTACCGCTTTCTTCGGTGGTGATTTTATGTTGGGGATAGGCTTCTTTTAAGGCTTCAATCAAAATGCTTTCCGACATTCTATCAATATCAGAAACAAAATCGTTAAACGCTTTGCTGTCCACTTTGATGGCAGAAAGATTATTAGAAGCGCGAATCATCATATCGCCCGCTTTACGCGCGGCTTTAAAAGCAGTATTTAAAATGGGGTTCATGGGGAGATTTCCTGTATCAAAATGCGGCAGACCAGTACAATAAACGGTTGCCCAGCGTTCAACAATTTTTAAAGAACAAAGTGAATCCATTATTATACCTGTTTAAACACAATAAAAACAGGTGTTTCCAATACTTAAACAGCCTATCCGTAAGGAGTTTTCATGAATAAACCGTCGCTGCCTGCTTATTTAGACCGCATTTCTGTGGTGCTGACTCGCACGAGCCACCCTGCCAATATTGGTGCGGCTGCCCGTGCGATGAAAACCATGGGTTTGCATAACATGGTTTTGGTGTCGCCCAATTTAATGCAAACACCAATGACCGTTGCCCCCCCTGTGTTTGACCCACAAAATATTGCAGCATTTCGTTTACCCGAAGAAAGCTTTATCTTGGCTTCAGGCGCGGCAGATGTATTAGAAAACGCTCGTATTGTCGCAAGCCTAGATGAAGCCTTAGCCGATACCACGTTAAGCTGTGCGCTCACCAGCCGTAAGCGAGAATTAACTGCGCCCTTGCAAACACCGCGCGAACTGACCCCTGAATTATTACAAGCAGCTCAACGTGAAGAACAGGTTGCGCTGGTGTTTGGTAACGAAACCTATGGTTTGAGCATTGAAGAAGTGCAGTCGTGTAATCGCTTGATGACGATTAACGGCAACCCCAATTATTTTTCATTAAACCTTGCCCAAGCGGTGCAAGTGGTGAGTTATGAAATTTACAGCCAAGTGGGAATGAGCATGGAGCATTTGGTTCACAGTAAAAACACTGCCACCCATGCTCAAATTGTGGGCATGATAGACCATATGGAAAGCCTGATGCACGAAATTGGCTTTTTCAACCGCCGCAACAGTGAACGCATGATGCGCCGTTTACAAAACCTATTTGCCCGTGCAGGCACAGAAACCGAAGACATTGATATTTTGCGTGGCTTTTTTAATACGCTCAAAAAGCGATTAAAAGATTAAATTATTTATTTATAAATGATTGGGAAAACCGTGCAGCCATTTTGAGAGCGTTTTCCCTTGTCATAAAGCGATGAAGCCTATGGGCTAACCCTCATATTTTACATTTTTTCAGAACACTAAAATCTTAATACATTATCAATCAAAACCCACACCACATAAGGCTTGCACGCTTAATCATCAAAATTACTGATTGATTACATCAAAATAAATAATTTTACGATGCTACCCAGCCCAACTACATTGAGTTACAATTTAATAAAAACATCTGACCCCATTCAAATTAAGGAGAATATTTATGTCTACTTATTCTGCTGGTGCTGCTTTTCGTGAAGCGGTGAAAACAGAAAATCCCTTAGCGGTTGTTGGCTGTATTAATGCGTATTTTGCTCGTTTGGCAACACATAGCGGTTTCAAAGCCATTTATTTATCAGGTGGTGGTGTAGCAGCGTGTTCTTGTGGTATTCCTGATTTGGGTATTACCACGATGGAAGATGTGCTGATTGATGCGCGTCGCATTACTGATAATGTAGACACCCCTTTATTGGTGGATATTGATGTGGGTTGGGGTGGTGCATTTAATATTGCGCGTACCATTCGCAATTTTGAGCGTGCAGGCGTAGCAGCCGTGCATATTGAAGACCAAGTGGCGCAAAAACGTTGCGGTCATCGTCCTAATAAAGCGATTGTTTCACAAAGCGAAATGGTTGACCGCATTAAAGCGGCGGTTGATGCGCGTGTAGATGAAAATTTTGTGATTATGGCGCGTACCGATGCCTTGGCGGTGGAAGGTTTGAATGCAGCGATTGAGCGTGCGCAAGCCTGTGTGGAAGCAGGCGCGGATATGATTTTCCCTGAAGCCATGACCGAATTGGGTATGTATAAGCAATTTGCTGAAGCAGTGAAAGTGCCTGTGTTGGCTAATATCACGGAATTTGGCGCAACACCACTCTACACGCAACAAGAGTTGGCAGAAAATGGAGTGAAATTGGTGTTGTATCCCTTGTCAACTTTCCGTGCTGCCAGCAAAGCCGCATTAAATGTTTACGAAGCCATTAAACGCGATGGTACGCAAGCGAATGTGGTCGATACCATGCAAACCCGTGCGGAATTGTATGAGCATTTGAATTATCACGATTTTGAACAAAAATTGGATAAATTGTTTAGCCAAGATAAATAAGGCATAAATGTCCGCAGCCTTACTCACCTTAGTTTTTGCACTCGCTGCACTATTGCATGGAATAGCTGGTATTGGTTTTCCTTTAGTGCTGACTTCGGTGTTAAGCCTGCAAATGGGCATGAAGGAAGCGGTTGTTTTAACAGCAATACCGATTCTTTTGGTGAACATCATCAGTATGGTAAGTGGCAGTGCAGTTAAGCCTGTGCTACAAAAATATGTGTTATTGGCAATCAGCAGTGTGATAGGCAGTTTGATAGGTGTGAAATTGCTGTTGATTGTACCTTCTGCTTGGTTGCAATTTGTGTTGGCATTGCTGGTAGGATTATATGTGGTGTTGGCAGGGCGACAGATGCGGTTTACCATACCCGATGGCAGAGGGATAACCAGTTTCTTTGGTTTGTTAGCTGGCATTGTGGGCGGTGCAACCAATGCGATGTCATCGGTGCTGATGATGTATTTATTGGCAAAGAGCCATGATAAAAATGAAATTGCTCAAGCAGCGAATTTGTGTTTTGCTTTGGCAAAAGTGGTACAAATCGTTTTATTATGGTCGCAGTTGCAGCAGTTGAATCATGTTGGGTGGGTTGTTCCCACTTGCGCTGCAATCGTGGCATTATTGGTAGGTGTGTGGTTGCGGCGATGGATTCCATTCCAACAGTTTCGTTGGTTGAGCTTGACCATTTTGGCTGTTCTTGCCAGTATGATGTTTTATAAAAGTATAAACAGTTTAATTTTATAGCAGCTACTTGATGGCTGTATTTCAACAAAGAGAAAAAAGTTCATAGTTCATAAAGGAGAACTTAACCATGTCTACTGAAACCCCAACTTTCAAACCCAAAAAATCCGTTGCTTTGTCTGGTGTAGCAGCAGGTAATACGGCATTGTGTACCGTAGGTCGCAGTGGTAATGACTTGAGCTATCGTGGTTATGATATTTTGGATTTGGCAAAACATTGTGAATTTGAAGAAGTGGCGCATTTGCTGATTCACGGTCATTTGCCCAATAAATTTGAATTGGCGGCATATAAGAAAAAATTGCAAGCCTTGCGCAATTTGCCTGCCAATGTATTGAGCGTGTTGGAAAACATTCCTGCTAATGCACACCCCATGGATGTGATGCGTACAGGTGTATCGGCTTTGGGCTGCACCACGCCTGAGCGTGAAGGTCATCCTGTTAGTGAAGCGCGTGATATTGCGGATAAATTGATTGCTTCTTTGGGCAGCATGTTGCTTTACTGGTATCAATATGCCCATAATGGTAAAGTGATTAGCTTGGAAAGTGAAGAAGACAGCATTGGCGGTCATTTCTTACACTTATTGCACGGCAAACGCCCCAGCGAATCACACATTAAAGCCATGCACATTTCTTTGATTTTGTATGCAGAACACGAATTCAATGCTTCTACCTTCACTTCTCGTGTGATTGCAGGTACAGGCTCTGATTTGTATTCTTCTATCACAGGCGCGATTGGTGCATTAAAAGGTCCTAAACACGGCGGTGCTAATGAAGTGGCATACGACATTCAAAAACGCTATCGCAGCGCAGATGAAGCGGAAGCCGATATTCGCGAGCGCATTGGTCGCAAAGAAATCGTGATTGGTTTTGGTCATCCTGTTTACACCATTTCTGACCCACGCAATGTGGTGATTAAAGAAGTGGCACGCGAATTGAGCCAAGAAACAGGCGATATGTTGTTGTTTGATATTGCAGAACGTTTGGAAACTTTGATGTGGAACGAGAAAAAAATGTTCCCGAACTTAGACTGGTTCTCTGCGGTGTCTTATCAAAAAATGGGCGTACCCACTGCCATGTTCACCCCATTGTTCGTGATTTCACGCACCACTGGTTGGAGCGCACACGTTATCGAGCAACGTCAAGATGGCAAGATTATTCGCCCAAGCGCCAACTACACGGGTCCTGATGACTTGCCTTATGTGCCATTAGAAGAGCGTTAATTGTTTTGCAGCCACCTAAAGCCCAAGTGTTTTGGGTGGCTTTTTGAATGGCTCATATCAAGCGAATGACACCATACACCCGACATTTAGCCATCATCGGTTTGTTTTGCTCGGTCATACCTTTATTGTTTGTTAATCAGGATAATGTGTGTTTTTTGCGCGGTGAGCATGTTTTTTATTTAAAAGAGATAACCAGTTCGGGCAATGATGATGTGGTGTTTAAGCTATTGGCAATCGCCACTTGGCTTTACATCCCTGTTTTCATCATCGCTAAATATAAACCCATATTTATATGGGCATGGTTGAGTCGCGTACAAGTACAATGATTGCTGCGTTTATTCGTTTGGAAACTGAAGTGAATCAACAAAAATAAGGATAGATGATGCCTCATTTGATTGTGGAATACAGCAACACCTTGCAACCGTCCATGCAAACGGTTTTGCCCACTTTACATCAGGTGTTGCTTGCCAGTAATCAATTTGGCGCACCAGATATTAAAGTGCGTACACGCGAATATCAGGATTTTTTAGTGGGCGGAACAGCCGATGTGGCGTTTGTTCATCTCACTTTGTATTTATTAGACGGGCGCAGCCATGAAACCAAACACGCATTAAGCCAAGCCTTATGCGCGGCTGTTCAGCAACATATTCAAACCAGTTCACCCATTCAAATCACGGTGGATATTCGCGATATGGGGCGTGCTACTTATAGCAAAATCATTAAATAATATGAGAGAAAGGCATCATCATGAATTTGAAAGACAGCTTATTGATGATGTCGGTGATTGCAGTATGGGGCATCAATTTCTTATTTATGAAAATTGCGCTGAATGATGTTCCCCCTATGGTTTTGGGTATGCTGCGTTTTTTATGTGTGATTTTTCCTGCTATTTTTTGGATTAAACCCCCACAAACGGCTTGGTATGGGTTGGCATTATATGGGCTGACCATTAGCTTTGGACAGTTTGGTTTGATGTTTACCGCGCTGAATTTGGGTTTGCCCACAGGCTTAGCTGCGTTGATGTTGCAAATACAAGTCTTTTTTACTGTATTAATTGCAGGGGTGTTATTGCGTGAACCTGTGTTAGCGCACCATCTTTTGGGTATGCTAACGGCTGCTTTGGGTTTGATTTTAATTGGTATTGGGCATCAGCAAGGCAGTTTACCATGGAGTGCGTTAT
Source organism: Neisseria sp. (assembly GCA_041855125.1). Lineage (GTDB taxonomy): Bacteria > Pseudomonadota > Gammaproteobacteria > Burkholderiales > Neisseriaceae > Neisseria. The sequence continues at coordinate 15,639 of JBHADP010000002.1, forward strand.
TGCCTGTGTTGGGCGCAGCTGCATCTTGGGCATGCGGTAATATTATTGTGAAACGGATAGGTAAAGTGAATCCGTTATCGTTGGTGGTGTGGGGCAGTATTTCTGCACTCTTGGCGTTTACACTGGCTTCATGGGCGTTATATGGTGTACAGGGTGTGCAGCAGTACATCACTGGGCTCAGTTGGCAAGGCGCAATGGGGATTTTATTTTTAGCGTATGTTGCCAGTTTGGTGGGTTATACG
>JBHADP010000003.1:0-5869 GCA_041855125.1 Neisseria sp.
GGGTGCGAAAGCAACCGATATTGTGATTTTGGTGGTGGCAGCCGATGACGGTGTGATGCCGCAAACCATTGAGGCGATTGCTCACGCTAAAGCCGCTAATGTACCGATTGTGGTGGCAGTCAATAAAATCGATAAAGATTCCGCCAATCCTGAACGCATTCGCCAAGAATTAACGCAACATGAAGTGATTCCCGATGATTGGGGTGGCACGACTCAGTTTGTGGATGTATCAGCGAAAAAAGGCATCAATATTGACGCTTTATTAGAAGCGGTTTTGCTGGAAGCGGAAGTATTAGAGTTGCAAGCCCCTGTGGATGCCCCTGCTAAAGGCATTATCGTGGAAGCGCGTTTGGATAAAGGACGCGGTGCGGTGGCAACTTTATTGGTGCAAAGCGGCACGCTGAGAAAAGGCGATATGCTGTTGGCAGGCACGGCATTTGGTAAAGTACGCGCCATGATGGATGAAAACGGTAAATTGGTTGATGAAGCAGGCCCTTCGATTCCTGTGGAAATCTTGGGTTTATCGGATGTGCCTAATGGTGGCGAAGATGCCATGGTGTTGGCAGACGAGAAAAAAGCGCGGGAAATTGCGCTGTTCCGTCAGGGTAAATACCGCGATGTGCGTTTGGCAAAACAGCAAGCCGCCAAGTTGGAAAATATGTTCAACAATATGGGCGAAGGTCAGGCGCAAAGTTTGGCTGTTATCATCAAATCCGATGTACAGGGTTCATACGAAGCCTTGGCAGGCAGCCTGCAAAAACTGTCTACCGATGAGGTGAAGGTGAATGTGTTGCACAGCGGCGTGGGTGGCATTACTGAAAGCGATGTGAACTTGGCGATTGCTTCAGGCGCATTTATTATTGGCTTTAACGTGCGAGCCGATGCTTCGGCGCGTAAGTTGGCAGAGAGCGAAGATGTGGAAATTCGCTACTACAATATTATTTACGCCGCTATTGATGATGTGAAAGCAGCCATGAGCGGTATGCTTGCTCCTGAACAGAAAGAGCAAATCACGGGCATGGTGGAAATCCGTCAAGTGATTAGTGTATCGAAAGTGGGCAATATTGCAGGCTGTATGGTAACCGATGGTGTGGTGAAACGTGATTCGCATATTCGTTTAATCCGCAATAATGTGGTGATTCATACGGGCGAATTGGCTTCGTTAAAACGCTTTAAAGACGATGTGAAAGAGGTTCGCATGGGCTTTGAATGTGGTTTGATGCTGCGTAACTATAATGACATCATGGAAGGCGATCAGCTGGAAGTGTTTGATATTGTGGAAGTGGCGCGTAGCTTGTAATTTTGTGGTATGTGAAAAACGCCTGAATGGTTTCAGGCGTTTTTTTATGCGTTTGGTTTTTGATAACAAGGACCTTTGCCCGTGATATGGGCTTGTTGGCTTTCAATCCATGTTTCGCATTGTGCCATTAAGGCGGCTTCATCGCCACTTTGATGGGAGATGGGTTTGCCAATGATAACGTCTATGGTGCCGGGGTATTTTAAAAAGGAATTGCGTGGCCAAAATTCGCCGCTATTGAGTGCTACTGGCACCATATCCATTTCAAATAGTTTTGCCATACGCGCAGCACCCAGTTTGTAGCGCCCTTTGGTGCCTGCGGGCACACGGGTGCCTTCGGGAAAGATGGTAATCCAAAAGCCTTCTTGTTTACGCGCTGCACCTTGTTGGGCAAGCTGCTGATTGGCTTGGTTGCCATTGCCACGGTCTATGCCTATGGTTTTTACCAGTCGCAAACCCCAACCAAACACGGGAATGTTAAAGAGTTCGCGTTTGGCAACGTACACTTGCATGGGGAAAATTTCTTGTAATGCTAAGGTTTCCCAACCGCTTTGGTGTTTGGAACAGATAATGGCAGGCTGGGAGGGAATGTTGTCTTGACCTTGTACGCGATAGTGTAAGCCGATGATGTGTTTGAGCGACCACATCATGATGGCAATCCACCAACGGCTCACATGGTTTGCACCTTTGGGAAACGGTGTGGCACATACGATAAGGGGAAACATGAGTAATAGGCTCAATACCAGAATGAGCCAGTAAATTAAGTTACGAATAAGCAGCATATTCGGGGCTTTCGGTGGGGGAGTCGGAAAGTTGCATCAGATATTGGGAAAACGCCATTAAGTCGTCAAAAATTTGGGTGCCTGCGGGCAGTTGGTCGTGTTGTTGGCTGAGGGTTTTTTGCCCTTTGCCTGTACGCACCAAAATGGGTTTGCCGCCTGCAGCTGCGATGGCTTGTAAATCGCGTAGGCTATCGCCTACCATGTAAACTTCGTTGGCTTTGGCACTAAAGCGGTTGATGATGTCTAACACCATGCCCGGTTCGGGTTTGCGGCATTGGCATTGAGAGGCAGCCGTGTGGGGGCAAAACCAGATGCCATCAATTTGTCCGCCTGCTTGTTGCACCAATTTGTGCATTTTTTGGTGCATTTCGCTGAGTTCTTGCATGGTAAATAAGCCGCGCCCAATACCCGATTGGTTGGTGGCAACGGCAATGGTGTAGCCCGCTTGGGTGAGGAAGGCGATGGCATCTAGGCTGCCCGTTAGGGGTATCCATTCATCAGCAGATTTTACAAAGTCATCGCGGTCGTGGTTAATCACGCCATCACGGTCGAGAATGATGAGTTTCATGTTAATGTTTCCCTGTAACAGTATTTGTTAGATTTGGTATTTGAAGCATCATGTTGTGGTCAATCAGCAGGCTCAAGTGTAGCGTATGCGGTGCAAACTGTCTATTTTTCAAGCATGGTGTAAATGTGTTGAATGTGGTGGGTTAGGGAGGGATTATAGGTAAGTGCGGCTTGTGGGGTGTGGATTTTGTGTTGTCCATTTTGTTTGAGGGCAACGGCTTGTGTGATGGCATCGGCTAAGCTGGCAGGGTTATCTCGTGAAAAGAAGAAACCAGCTTGTTCGTTCATCACTTCGGTACACGCCATATTGTTTGATAAAACGACGCGCGTGCCACTCAATATGGATTCTACGCCCACTAAACCAAAGGGTTCGTATAAGGATGCCATGATGGTGTAGTCGGCGGCGCGATAGAGTTGAGGCATCTTGCTGCAAAAGCCCAGTTCTACCACGTTTTTCATGGGGCGCGGCAAGGGTGAGCCTGCCACTGCTAATTTGACGGGCAAATCGGTGTGTTCAAAAAAGGCAGCCAGTAAATCTAAGCCTTTGCGTTTATGCCCTGTGGAGGGGAATAGGAAGATGGTTTCATGTTCTTGGAAACCATATTGCTGGCGGGTTTGTGCCACATCGCTAAAATCGTTGTGGAATCGTTGGGTATTGACGGGGGGATAGACCACTTCGATTTTGTGTTCATCTATGCCATAAAGTTCGGTCATTTCGCGTTTCATCAGGGCAGAATGTGCCATGATTTTTTGGGCGGTTTGGTAGTTGGTGCGGTTGCGGCGTATGGTGAGTTTGTCTAAGAGGTTGGCGGTTTGTCCCATGTTGTTGAGATAACCCAAATGGGTGCCACCGCAAACGAAAATATCGGCATGGTCGCTGGGGTTGCAGGCAATCAGGTATTCATTGGCAGAACGTTGTTTTTGCAGTTGATGGGTAAAGAAAAACGGACGCAGTTTTTTAGGGATGTTTTTTTGGTTGATGCGTTGCGCGCTAACGTGTTGATATTCGGGCAAGGTGGGGTCGATTTGGGCGGCATAAATGCGAACGGTTTGATGGTCGGCTGTGAAACCGCGCACTAAGTCAAAGGTGTAGCTTTCCATGCCTCCGCCTTGACGAAAGCAGTTAATGGCGATGGCAAGGTTTTTATTCATGTGGGGTCTCCTTGAGGCTTGCTAACCATTTTTCAAATGCGGCTTGGAATACAGGGTTTAATTTGGCTTGGTTGTCTGCATGGTCGGCAACATGGTAAAAATGGGCTGCATTGTCTATTTCTAAGGCGACAAAGTAGTCTTCCATAAATAAGCCATAGCCGTCTTCTTCGTCATGGTAATAAAATTGGCTAAACCAGTTGCCCAATTCGTTGAAGTCTTCATCGGTGAGTTCTGCGCCCATGTTTGCCCACATAAATTCGCTGCCACTGATTTGTTGTTGTTGCAGTTTGGCAAAATCTTCGTGGCTTTCCCATGCAGGGTTGTGTAGTTTTTGGGAAACTGCCCACGCGAAATAGAAGCCCATATGGTGAATGGCGTGTTGTTGGGGTAAATCGGTGGGGAATTGGTCGTCGTAGTGAAAGGCGATGTGGTCGTAATGCATGGATGGATAACAGGCGAGAGACAAAGGGTGATTATAAGCAAAAAAAGGCGGTTAAGATAACCGCCTTGTTGTTATTCGCTCAAAAGTGCAATGTCGGCAACGGCATTGAATAATTGGGCTAAGGTGTGGAGTAAGCTCAAACGGTTGTGCTGAACAGCCGTATCGTCTGCCATGACCATCACATGGTCAAAGAAGGCATCTACTTGTGGCTTAATGGCTGCTAAGGCGGTGAGTGCCGCTGAGAAGTTTTGCTGTGCCAATGCGGTTTGTACCACAGGTGTGAGTTGTTGGGCTGCTGCGTATAAGGCTTGCTCTTCGTCTTGTTGCAACAGGCTTGCGTTCACTTCGCCCAATTCGGTATCGGCTTTTTTCAGGAGATTTTGTACGCGCTTATTGGCAGCTGCCAATGCAGATGCTTCAGGCAGTTGTTTAAAGGCAGCAACCGCTTGCAATTTGGCGGTTAAGTCATGAAGCTGATTCGGCTGTTTTGCCAACACTGCCGCCACAATATCTTGTGGATAATCGTTTTGCAATAAAATGGCTAAACGCGCCTGCATAAAGTCAGCCACTTCGCTAACCGTGTTGTCTGCCAATTTGCCTTGTGGGAAGGTGTGATAAACCATGGTCAATAAATCAGTGATATTCAACTGATGACCCATCAACATCCGCAACACACCTAAAGCCGCACGGCGCAATGCGTAGGGGTCTTTATCGCCTGTAGGAATCAAACCAATGCCCCAAATACCCACTAATGTTTCCAGCTTATCAGCCAGCGCCACAGCCGTAGCAATCGCTCCATCAGGCAAAGCATCGCCTGCAAAACGGGGTTGATAGTGTTGCTCAATGGCATGAGCGATGGTTTCTGTTTCGCCATCTAAACGAGCATAATATTTACCCATTGTGCCTTGCAATTCAGGAAACTCGCCCACCATTTCCGTAACCAAATCGGCTTTGGCTAAGCGGGCAGCGCGTTCAGCAACGGCTGCATCGGCGCTCAAGGCTTTGGCAATATAAGCAGCAATGCTTTGCAAACGCTCAATGTGTTCAGCTTGTGAACCGATTTTATTGTGATACACTACATGAGCCAATTTAGGCAAACGGCTTTCCAAAGTTGCTTTTTGGTCTTGCTTATAGAAAAACTCAGCATCAGCCAAACGCGCACGCAATACCCGTTCATTGCCACTGATAATGTGCGAGGGGTTTTCGGTTTGCAGATTAGACACCAATAAGAAACGATTAATTAACTTACCATGAGCATCCAGCAGCGGGAAATATTTTTGATTTTGCTGCATGGTTAAAATCAAACACTCCTGCGGCACAGCGAGGAAATGTTCTTCGAAACCCGCTTCCAACACCACAGGATATTCTACCAACGCGCAAACTTCATCCAACAACGCATCATCCGCCGCCACCGTAGCATTTAAACGATGCGCGTGTGCAGATAAGGCTTGTGCAATCGTTGCCTTACGTTCCGCAAACGAAGCAATTACCTTACCTTCTTGCAACATCTGTTCAGCATAATCATTGGCATCACGCAGCACCACTTTCTCAGTAGATAGAAAACGGTGTCCCAAAGTCCAATTTTGACTGTGTAAGCCCAACACACTGGCAGGTACCGTATCTGCTCCA
>JBHADP010000004.1:0-13592 GCA_041855125.1 Neisseria sp.
CGTTGTGCCAACCATTCCACTAAAGTTGCCAGTTGGTCGTGGCGCACCACCACTAAATCAACGTTATAACCTGAAGAAAACGCGATTTTTTGATAGTCTTGAATTTTGGTGGGGTCGGATACGGCAAGATAAACTTTATTACCCCGCTTAAAAATCGGCACACATTGATTTGCCTGCATTTGGTCTTCTGAAATCACATCAGAAACAATATTGCTGCGTGGATAATAGGTTAAATCTAATAAAGGATAGCTAAACACCCGCGCTAATAATTCTGCCAATGATTTAGGATTGATTACCTTATCATCAAACAGCATCGGCACGATGTCTTTTTGGTCTTTTAAAACACGTTGATAGCGTTCTGCTTGCTCATTATTAATCACTTGGCTTTGCATCAAAACGCGAAGAATACCGGCACTCATTATTTTTACTCAATCCCCGATGATTTTAGGTTTATCCCAAGTTATTGGTTTGGGAAACGGCGGTAACATAATGCTGATTTTTTGCATTACAAATGGCAGTATTATAAAGTAGTTTTTAAAATAAGACACGGCTAATGGCATATCCTGACGCTTTTTTGCGCGATTATGCCGCATCTTATCCACAATAAAAAACCCGCCACAGCCATGCTGCAACGGGTTTTGCTGGTATCAGCAACATGAATTACATCATGCCACCCATACCGCCCATTCCACCCATGCCGCCCATATCAGGCATAGCAGGTTTATCTTCTGGGATTTCAGCAATCATGCAATCTGTGGTCAGCATCAAGCCAGCAATAGAAGCGGCGTGTTGTAAAGCTGAACGGGTTACTTTAGCAGGGTCGAGTACACCCATTTCTAACATATCGCCATAAGTGTCGTTACCTGCGTTGTAACCAAAGTTACCTTCGCCATCCAACACTTTATTTACCACAACTGAAGGCTCACCGCCTGCGTTTTTCACAATTTGACGCAAAGGTGATTCTACTGCGCGCAATACAATTTGCACGCCTGCTTCTTGGTCAGCATTAGAAGTCGCCACTTTAGTCAAAGCCGCACGCGCACGCAACAGAGCCACGCCACCGCCTGCTACGATGCCTTCTTCTACTGCCGCACGAGTGGCATGTAACGCATCTTCTACGCGGTCTTTTTTCTCTTTCATTTCAACTTCAGTTGCCGCGCCCACTTTAATCACTGCCACACCGCCAGCCAATTTAGCCACACGCTCTTGCAGTTTTTCTTTATCGTAGTCGCTGGTTGCTACTTCGATTTGCTGACGAATTTCAGCCACACGCGCTTCAATCAAAGCGGCATCGCCGAAACCATCAATAATCGTGGTGTTTTCTTTACCGATTTCAATGCGTTTGGCTTGACCCAAGTCTTCCAAAGTGGCTTTTTCTAATGACAAGCCCACTTCTTCAGAAATCACGGTACCACCTGTTAAGATGGCAATATCTTGCAACATGGCTTTGCGGCGGTCGCCAAAACCAGGGGCTTTCACTGCCACTGTTTTCAAAATACCGCGAATGTTGTTTACCACCAAAGTGGCTAAGGCTTCGCCTTCTACGTCTTCAGCAATAATCAACAACGGACGGCTTGATTTTGCCACTTGTTCCAACACAGGCAATAAATCGCGGATATTGCTGATTTTTTTATCAAACAACAATACAAATGGGCTATCCAAGCCTGCGATTTGTTTTTCTGCATCGTTGATGAAATAAGGCGACAAGTAGCCACGGTCAAACTGCATACCTTCTACAACGTCTAATTCGTTTTCTAATGATTTACCATCTTCAACGGTAATCACGCCTTCTTTGCCCACTTTTTCCATCGCTTCGGCAATAATCGCGCCCACTTGTTCATCAGAGTTGGCAGAAATTGAGCCTACTTGAGCGATTTCTTTAGACGTGTCGCAAGGTTTAGAAATGTTTTTCAACTCTTCCACCAAAGCGGCAACGGCTTTATCAATACCGCGTTTTAAATCGGTTGGGTTCATGCCTGCGGTAACGTATTTCATACCTTCTGCAACAATGGCTTGTGCCAACACGGTTGCAGTGGTGGTGCCATCACCTGCCACATCGTTGGTTTTAGAGGCAACCTCTTTCACCATTTGCGCACCCATGTTTTCAAACTTGTCTTTCAGTTCGATTTCTTTGGCTACGGTTACACCGTCTTTGGTGATGTGTGGACCACCAAAAGCGCGGTCTAACACAACATTGCGACCTTTGGGGCCTAAAGTTACTTTCACGGCATCGGCTAATACATTCACGCCTTTTACCATTTTTTGGCGTACATCATTACCAAATTGTACGTCTTTTGCTGCCATATGGATTCTCCAAATATGTTAGGTTTGATTATTCAACAATACCGAAGATGTCTTCTTCACGCATCACCAGTAATTCTTCGCCATCTACTTTTACGGTTTGACCGCTGTATTTGCCAAAAATCACTTTGTCGCCAACTTTAACGTCTAAAGCCACGCGCTCGCCTGCTTTGTTACGGCGACCTTCGCCCACCGCAACCACTTCGCCTACATCAGGTTTTTCAGCCGCGCTACCAGGCAAAACGATACCAGAAGCGGTTTTTTCTTCAGCTTCAACACGTTTAACAACCACTCGGTCGTGTAAAGGACGGATGCTCATTCTTTTTAACTCCGATTCAAATCATTTAAAAACCATGCCGCACAATCAAGGCGGCATATTGACATTTCAACAGTTTCCCCAAATAGGGTTGTCTTGTTTAAATTCAAGCCCTGTTCAGAAAAATTTCTGCTTTACGCTAAAATTTTGCCCACCATTTCTGCCACATCTTTTGATAAATCGGCTTGTTGGGCGATTTGGTGCAGTTGTTCTGTCATCAGTTGTTGGCGATGGGGTTCAAGGCGTTGGCAAAGGTTAAATGCTTGTACCAATCGTGCTGCCACTTGTGGATTAAAGCGGTCGATTTGTATGATGTGTTGCGCCAAAAATTGATAGCCCGAACCATCTTCAGCATGAAAATGCGGCACGTTGCGGCTAAACGCTCCCAATAAGGCGCGCGCTTTGTTGGGATTTTCTAAGCTAAATTGTGGATGTGTTAAGGCTTGTTGGACTTGTTTTAGGGTATCGGCACGATGGCTAGAAGCAATCAAGCTAAAGTATTTATCCATAACCAATGCTTCTTCGCTAAATTTGGCGGCAAATTGGTTTAATAAGGTTTGGCGCGGTTCGCCTTGATGATGATTGATGGCAGACAACATACCCCATTCATGGGTCATATTGTGTGCCATTTGGGCGTATTGTGCTGCTAGGGTATCAATGTAGTTAGGTTGGGCGCGTAAGATGTAGGCACGACAGGTATTGCGTAAGGTGCGCCAGCCTGCGGTGTAAGGGTGGTATTCATAAGGTTGGGCAATATCGGCGCGCGCGGTTTCGGCACGTTCGGCTTCTTGATTCAGCGTTTGGAAGCGGTCGTAAAAATGGGTGGCAATCAGGTTTAACAAGGCTTCACGCGCTTGATACACACGCAAGGGGTGTATGGTTGGGTGTTCTGCCCATAATTCGGCTTCAGGTGGCACTTGTAACAGTAAGGCTTGGAAAGCGGCGTTGTAATCGGTGTTGAGCACAAAATCAAGAGCGTTTAAGAGTGCCTCATGTTGGGGCAAGGGCTTGCCTGCTACCAATGCTGCTTCATTGGCAGCAATGGCGCGACGATACAAGGCCTGCCCCGCTTCCCAACACGCAAACGGGTCGTTATCCACCGATAACAATACGCCCAGTTCTTCATCGCTATACGCATAATTTAAATGAACAGGTGCAGAAAAACCGCGCAATAAAGACGGCACCACAGGACGATTCACACCTTGTAATACAAATTGTTGTTCGGTTTGGGTTAAACATAACACGGCTTCCGTTTGTGCCGTATCCTCACCTGCTAACGTAAATGCCACAGGCTCGCCAAAACTCTCGGCTTCAGGGCTAAACAAGGCAATTTTAATCGGTATCATCATGGCTTGTTTATCCTGCATATCTGGTGTGGCAGGGATATGTTGTTGAACAGTTAGCACATAATCGCCATTGGCTTGTAATTGGCTGCTGATATTGACAACTGGTGTTCCTGCTTGGCTATACCATAAAGCAAATTGGCTAAAATCAATCTGATTGGCATCTGCCATCGCCGCACGAAAATCATCACACGTTACCGCTTGCCCATCATGGCGTTCAAAATACAGCTTCATGCCTTTTTGGAAACCTGTTTCGCCTAAAAAGGTGTGATACATACGCACCACTTCCGCCCCTTTTTCATAAACAGTCATGGTGTAAAAATTGTTCATTTCAATATAGCTAGCAGGACGCACAGGATGTGCTGTGGGGCCTGCATCTTCGGGAAACTGATGTTGGCGCAATAAGGCTACGTTTTCAATACGATTGAGCGCACCAATACGGTCGGTAGAAAATTCTTGGTCGCGAAACACGGTTAAACCTTCTTTCAGCGACAGTTGAAACCAATCACGACAAGTAACACGATTGCCCGTCCAATTATGGAAATACTCATGCGCAATCACGCTTTCCACTCCCGCAAAATCGGCATCGGTGGCGGTGCGGCTGTCTGCCAAGACATATTTGGTGTTGAAAATATTTAAGCCTTTATTTTCCATGGCACCCATATTAAAGTCGCCCACTGCCACCACCATATAAATATCCAAGTCGTATTCCAAACCAAAACGACTTTCATCCCAGCGCATGGCGTGTTTTAAGGATTGTATGGCAAAATCCACTTTATCCGCATCTTCTGCTCGCGTATAAAATTCGAGTGCCACTTCGCGCCCACTTTGTGTGATAAAAACATCGCGTGTACACGTTAAATCGCCTGCCACTAAAGCAAATAAATAACTGGGTTTGGCAAAAGGGTCATGCCATACGGCAAAATGTTTCCCCTCTTCTAAATCGCCTGCGTCAATTTTATTGCCATTCGACAACAACACAGGATAACGGGCTTTATCCGCAATAATGGTGGTGTAAAACTCGCTCATCACATCGGGGCGGTCGGGATAATAAGTGATTTTGCGAAAGCCTTCGGGTTCGCATTGGGTATAGAGATTGCCGCCTGAAGCATATAAACCCATCAGGCTTTTATTATCTTGGGGATACAGTTGGGTATCGATGCTCAATGTGAAAGGTTCATTGGGGAGCTGATACACCGTGAGCTGTTCGTTGGTGGTGTCTAATTCGTAAGCAGTATGCTCTTGATGGTTAATACACACCCGCACCAACTGAGCAGAGCCATTTAAACTTAAATGGGTCAATGATGAATGGGGTTGAACGGCGAAATGAGCCGTTACCCCAGTGTGATGGTCGGTAATCTCAAAACGTAATTGGGTTTGACGAATGCTAAAACTAGGCGCTTGATAGTCGCTTAAATAATGAACCGTTGCTTGCGTGCTCATATCAGTCTTTCTAAATAATGGGTGAATCCATAAATGAAAAAGCTGTTTGAATGTTGCTCAAACAGCCTATTCTGTTCCATTTATAGATGGATTGTTGTCATGGAAAGAGGCGTAAACCTTCCTCCTTTAGGGCAACATGCGGATTAAGGCATCAACATTCCGCCATTCACATGCAGGGTTTGACCTGTGATGTATTTGGCTTGGTCGCTGGCTAAAAACAATACGGTATCCGCAATATCTTGCGCTTCACCAAATTTACCCAATGCTGTTTGCGCTTCAAACATTTTGCGCGTTTCTTCAGGCAGCGCACGGGTCATGTCGGTGTCGATAAAACCAGGGGCAACACAGTTTACCGTAATCCCACGGCTGCCCACTTCACGCGCCATTGATTTGGCAAAACCCATCAAACCTGCTTTGGCAGCCGCATAATTGGTTTGCCCTGCATTGCCCATTGCGCCCACTACTGAGGTAATATTAATAATGCGTCCACTGCGCTGTTTCATCATGCCACGCAACACGGCTTTAGAAGCACGGAACACCGATTTCAGATTCACTTGCATAATCTCGTCCCATTCTTCTTCTTTCATACGCATTAATAAATTATCGCGTGTGATGCCTGCGTTATTCACCAAAATATCCAGTTTGCCAAATTCTTTTTCAATGCTGGCAATTAAGTTTTCAATGCTATCGGCTTCAGCAGCATTTAAAGCACGACCTTGACCGCCCCATTGTGCCAAACGCTCGCTAATAGCAGCCGCACCACTTTCGCTGGTAGCCGTGCCAATCACGGTTGCGCCTGCTTGTGCCAAAGTATCGGCAATCGCCGCACCAATACCGCGTGAAGCACCCGTTACCAATGCCACTTTGCCTGTTAAATCTTGAGTTGTCATATTCATTCCTTTGATACTTGATACTGGGGATAAAAAATCTTGAAAAATGGTTAGATGTTTATATTAGTCGAAACACACGGCATTTTCTAACACTTTACCCGCTAAATCTTTTGCCGATAAACTGGGTTCGCCGATTAAATGCCAATCAATGCCCACCGTAGCATCGTTCCAAAGCAATGAATGTTCGGCTTGGGGATTGTAATAATCGGTACATTTATACACAAACTCCGCAGTTTCACTCAACACATAAAAGCCATGTGCAAAGCCTTCGGGTACCCATAATTGGCGTTTATTGTCTGCCGATAAAATTTCGCCCACCCATTGTCCAAATGTGGGCGAGCTTCTGCGCATATCCACCGCCACATCAAACACTTCGCCCACCACCACACGCACCAATTTGCCTTGTGTGTTTTCAGTTTGATAGTGTAAGCCGCGCAACACGCCTTGAGTGGATTTGGAATGGTTTTCTTGCACAAATGTGCGTTCGCAAACATGTTGGCGAAACCATTCATCGCGGAAGGTTTCCATAAAAAAACCGCGTTCATCGCCAAAAACTTTGGGTTCAAGCAGTTTTACTTCGGGAATTGCTGTTGGAATAATGTTCATGTGTTTTGAATGAGGTAAAGGAAACAGAATGGGCTGCTATTGTACACAAAAAATGGGCTATAAAAACCAATCTTCGGTAACTGTATTGGCATCAAACACTTGTCCTTGAATGGGTGTTAAGGTTTGCACACCTAAAGCGCGGGCGGCAGGTACGCTGCGCTTAACAGGGTCATTCCATGCGTGTAGTGCCATGGGATAAGCGCCCCAATGGATAGGCACAAAACGTTTGGCTTTCACTTGTGCCGCCACTTGGGCGGTCTGTTCGGGGAACATGTGGTTATCTGGCCAGCGTTCGTTGTATTGTCCATTTTCGATAAAGGCAATATCGAAGCCGCCAAAGCGTTCGCCAATTTGGGCAAAATGTTTGCCATAAGATGAATCGCCGCTAAAGTAGATTTGTTCGTTTTGATGTTGCAACACCCAACCTGCCCACAGGGTTTTGTTGCGGTCGGTTGTGCCACGCGCAGAATCGTGGCGAGCAGGCACGGCGGTGTAGGTAATGCCATTGCGGGTGGTGCTTTGCCACCAATCTAATTCGGTAATGCGACTGGGCGCAATGCCCCATTTTTGTAATAAGGTACCAATGCCTAAAGGCACGATAAAGTGATGGTGTGCCTGAGCCATTTTTTCGATGGTGGCTTGTTCTAAATGGTCGTAATGATTATGGGAAATCAGCACCACATCTAAAGGCGGTAATTCGCTATATTCCGCAGGTGCAGGCTGAAAACGGTTCATCATAATCGGCACAGGCGACACGTTTTGGGCAAACACGGGGTCGGTGATGATGGTTTGCTGATTGAGTCGCATCATTAAGGTGGAATGTCCAAACCAGATATATTGGCTTGTTTCGGGCTGATTGAGAAAGGCTTGCCAGTCGGGTTTGACGATGGGCAGGGGTTGATTCGGATGCAAGGCGGCTTCATCGGTTACGAGTTGCCACATGGCAGGCAAGGCATTTTCAACAGGGCGTTGCGGTTCATAGTTGAAAAAGGTTTGGCTAACGGGATTGTAATGGTCGCTGGCTGGATATTGGGGATAATAGTCGGGAATATTGGCATACGCCAATGTGGCAAGAAATAAGGTGAAGGTGATGAGTTTTTTCTTATGTTTCATTGCAAATTCTTTGTTAGGGGAAACCTTGCCTTTTCATCATGGGCAATATTAGAGGGATGTATTATTTATTATTAATAATTTCATGCGCTTGAAACAAGATTATTCGGCGTTAATCTGTGTTAAAGATATCCAACCACCGCGTGTTGGTTAAACAAGCGGTGGTTTGAATTATGGGATTACAGCCATTCCCACACAAAGAAAATTAAGGTATGCAATAAGAATAATGGCACTAAGATACCAAACGACCAAATCATATAGCCAAAAAAAGAAGGCATGGCAACTTTGCGTTGTTCGGCAATGGCTTTAACCATAAAGTTGGGCGCGTTCCCAATATAGCTCAACGCCCCCATAAACACCGAACCCATAGACACCGCCAATAGGGTACGCATCAGCATATCTCCCATTAAGGTTTGGGCATCGCCACCTGCCATATTAAAGAAAACCAAATAGGTGGGCGCATTATCCAAAAAGGCAGACAGTAAACCCGTCATCCAAAAATACATGGTGTTGATGGGTTGCCCTGCGCCATCGTGTACCAAGGCGATTAAGCCGGCAAAATGCCCTGCTTCGCCTGCTTTTAAAATGGCAATGACAGGCGAAATGGTGATAAAAATACCTAAAAACAGTTTGCCCACTTCTAAAATTGGGTCCCAGTTAAATTCATTACCTGCACGGACTTGGTTGGGGGTAAATTTGAGGGAAACGAGGGTAATTGCCAATAAAATCACATCGCGCACCAAGTTTTGCAAAGCATAATGGCTGCCCAAAATTTCAATGCTCACATTAGGCTTCCAAATCCCCGACATCAACACCGCTCCCACCACACCTGCTAACAAGAGAAAGTTCCACTTCCCAAAAATTTGCAAGGGGCTATCGGGTGTGGGGTCGCGTGGCAAGATTTCATCGGGTTGAGCAAAGTAATAGCTGTCTAACAGATAAAACACCAGCAATAAAATCACGCTGCTGGTAAGAACAGGCATGAACATATGTTGAACCGTCCACATAAAATCCACGCCTTTTAAAAAGCCCAAGAATAAGGGTGGGTCGCCCAATGGTGTTAAACCGCCGCCAATATTGGCAACTAAGAAGATAAAAAAGATGACCACATGAACACGGTGTTTACGGTTGTCATTTGCTTTGAGCAAAGGGCGTATCATCAACATTGCCGCGCCCGTTGTTCCCATAATAGAAGCCAACACGGTGCCAATGGCTAAAATGGTGGTATTGAGTTTGGCGCTGCCATGCAAATTACCCCACACTAAAATCCCACCCGATACGGTATACAATGCCAACAGCAATAAGATAAACGGAATATATTCTTCTACCAAAGCATGGGCAATCGTGCCGACACCCGCCCCCACGCCATAAATCGCCATAAAAGGCAGTAAAAATAACAGCGTCCAACCGGCTGTGATTTTGCCAAAATGATGATGCCATGTATGGGCGAATAATAAAGGACCTGTGGCAATCGACAACAAGATTAAAGCAAATGGGATACCCCATAATAAACTCAGTTGTGCGCCATCAGGCATACCTGCGGCATAAGTGTGGGAAGAAACGAGCAGAAGCGGTAATAAAATTGAGTGGTTACGCATTGTGTTTCCTTCTGAAGATAATAACAACTCGCTCGGGTGTTGCTTCATTGAGGTGTTGTTGAGCCATTGAAGTGTGATTGATTCGCTCTTTTGCGGCGAACCCTCATGGCTACAGGTGAAAAGTTGCCAACATAGAAAAATATTGACGCGAAACTTTATCAGAAGTGTGATAAGGCTGTGTTATAGCACCATAACGCTTTTGATTGTAGCGGAAAAGTTTACATTTGTTAAACTATTTGGGCAAAGAGTAAGCATTTTGACAAGGCTTTGCTGCTCGATAGCCTGTTAAAAAAAGCATAAACCTTTTATAATCACCACCATCTAAGTTAAATTACAACGGAGTACAAAATGGATTTTGCAAAAGCGCGTTTCAATATGGTGGAACAACAAATCCGCCCGTGGGACGTGTTGGACTTTGATGTATTAGATGCCTTAAGTGATATTCCACGCGAAGCCTTTGTGAGTGAAACGCAACGTCCTTATGCTTACTCTGATGCGGCTTTACCTCTGCCCAATGGTGGCGTGATGTTAGAGCCGCGTATTGTGGCGCGTTTGGTGCAAGGCTTGGGTTTGAAAAAAGAACATAAAGTGTTAGAAATCGGCACAGGTTCAGGCTATGCCACCGCATTATTAGCCACCTTAGCCAGCAGCGTGGTGAGCTTGGATATTGATGGTCATCAACAAGCACGCGCTGAAGCGGCAGTAAAAAGCGTGGGTTGTGAAAATGTGGTGTATCAAGTGGGCGATGGTTTAACTTTGCAAAACGGTGCTGCCCCTTTTGATGCCATTTATGTGGGCGGCGCCGTAGCGGCTGTGCCTGATGTGTTGAAAAAACAATTAAAAGACGGCGGACGCTTGGTGGTGGTGGTAGGCAGCGCACCTGTGCAACGTGCCTTATTGATTACCCGCGAGGGCGAACAATTTACTGAAAAAGTATTGTTTGATACTTTTATTCCGTATTTGTCTAATCATGCTTCCATCGCGGCGGCTCGGTTTTCTTTTTAATAAAATCATGGATGAACACACCGCTCAAGTGGATAAACTTGAGCGGTTATTTTATTCAGGCGGCAAGGGCGCACCTGCGGGGTGTTTGTAACGATTATAAGCAAACAAATATTGCTGTGGAAAACGGCGCACCCAATATGCCACATTATCATTAATCACTTGGGCATCGTGTAATTTATCACCTGTTAATTCGCCTTGTAGTGGTTCGATATGCAGCACAAAGCCTTTGCCCTTAGGCAAGCGTTCGCCACAAAAAAACAAGGTTTTCACGCCTTTCACATGTGCCAATTTGGCAGCTAATGTCATGGTATAGGCAGGATGATTAAAAAACCTTGCCCACACCCCATCGCCTTCTTCTGGTTCGGGAACATGGTCGGGCAAAACAATGGTGGCTTCACCTGCGCGTAAGGCTTTCATAATTTGTTTAACCCCTTGAATATTGGTGGGTGCAGTGCGCCCTTTACCACGCACCCGCCCTGCTTGCATCACCGCATCAAAGGCTTGAATTTTAGGCGGTTTATACATAGCCGTTAGGGGAAACGGTAATTGCTCACTGATATAACGCCCTGCCAAATCATAGCTCCCAATATGCGGCGTAATCAGCAACAAACCTTCGCCTGCTGCCAATGCCGTTTCAATATGTTGCCAACCCTGTACTTCACGAAACAATGACGTAATGTCTTCAGGCTGCCGAAAAAACGCCACAGGCAATTCCAAGCCCCCTTTAGCCGTCTCCTGCAACACCGTCTTCACCATGGCATTATCGGCAGGTAGCCCTGCTTTTGCCAAATTCGTTTGCACCATCTGCCGATTTTTAGGCGACACATAAAATAAAATCATCCCCACCCCATTGCCGATTTGATGTAAACACCACAATGGCAAACGAGCAAATAATTTAAATAAGAAAAACACCCATTTTTGCATGGTTTGATTCATCAATTCTTCCTTGTTGGTTGAAACCCCGCCCTTCAGAGTGGTAGAGTTAAAATTCATTTAGAAGCGGTGTAACCCTTTCCCAATCAGGACAACATGTAGGGCGACGCTTGATATGTTGCCCTGTGTGTTGAAACATTCCCAATCAAAAGAACGCTATTGTAGCGAGAAAAGCCATTGAAATCGCAAAAGCAACCTATTTTTGCATACACTTGCCATCCACATAAAAAGCCTACACAGAACACTAAAATGCTAAAATACCGCTTTTTGAGCCATTAGGCAGAATCTCTCTTTGTAAACCCTTATCTTCATTGAAAGATTATCCATGAGTGAATATTTATTTACCTCTGAATCGGTATCAGAAGGACATCCTGATAAAGTTGCCGACCAGATTTCTGATGCCATCTTAGATGCCATCTTAACGCAAGACCCCACCGCCCGCGTGGCAGCCGAAACCCTAGTGAACACAGGTTTATGCGTATTAGCAGGCGAAGTTACCACCACCGCCAATGTGGACTACATCAAAGTGGCGCGTGAAACCATCCAACGCATTGGCTACAACTCTTCCGAATTGGGCTTTGATGCCAATGGCTGTGCCGTAATGATGTGTTACGACCAACAATCACCCGACATTGCCCAAGGTGTCAACGAAGGCGAAGGCGTTGATTTAGGACAAGGGGCTGGCGACCAAGGCTTAATGTTTGGTTACGCTTGCGATGAAACCCCCACCTTAATGCCCTTCCCCATCTATTATGCCCATCGCCTTATGCAACGCCAAAGCGAAGTGCGCAAAAGCGGACTCTTGCCTTGGTTGCGTCCCGATGCCAAAGCCCAGCTCACTTGCGTGTATGACAGCGAAACAGGCAAAGTAAAACGCATCGACACCATCGTATTATCCACCCAACACGACCCCAGCATCAGCCGAGAAGAACTCATCGCAGCCGTAAAACAACATATTATCCATCCCGTTTTACCTGCCGACATGATTACCTCCGACACCACCTACCACATCAACCCAACAGGCAATTTTGTGATTGGCGGGCCTCAAGGCGATTGCGGTTTAACGGGTCGTAAAATCATTGTGGATACCTATGGCGGTGCTGCACCCCATGGCGGTGGCGCATTCTCAGGCAAAGACCCTACCAAAGTAGACCGTTCTGCTGCTTACGCGTGTCGCTATGTTGCCAAAAACATCGTTGCCGCAGGTTTAGCCACCCAATGCCAAATTCAAGTTTCCTACGCCATTGGCATAGCCGAGCCTACCTCTATCTCCATCGACACCTTTGGCACAGGCAAACTCAACGAAGCCGAACTCATTCAACTCGTGCGCCAACATTTCGACTTACGCCCCAAAGGCATCATTCAAATGCTCGACTTATTGCGCCCCATTTACAGCAAATCGGCAGCTTACGGACACTTTGGACGTGAAGAACCCGAATTTACTTGGGAAAAAACCGATAAAGCAGCCGCCTTAAAAGCGGCAGCAGGCTTATAAAACCAAAACGACCGTTCTTCCAACGGTCGTTTTTCACATGAGCTATCTTGTTTACTGGCTGCGCGTTTCCGTTACAAAACCCACCTTCGTAATACCCGCTTCTTTCGCCACACTCAAGGCTTGCGCCACCGCATCATAAGCCACATCCTTATCCGCCGCAATCGCCACAATCACATCAGGATTACTGGCTTTGGCTTGCTTCAAATGCTGCGCTAATTCAGCCAAATCAGCCTTATCTTCACCCAACACATAATCACCACCTGCATTAATCGCCAAACGCAAAGGCTCTTTGGGTTCATCTTTCGCTTCCGCATTTGCCGAAGCCGTGGGCAACTGAATCGGAATTGAATGCGTCAGCACAGGCATCGTAATCATAAACACAATCAACAACACCAGCATCACATCTACCAAAGGCGTAACATTGATTTCACTCATAGGCGCATCATCGCCACTCTCATTCATTGAACCAAATGCCATCGTTGATTACTCCTTATGATTTTTCAACACTTGAACGTGCAAATCATGGGCAAAAGCGTGCAAATCTTGTCCCAA
>JBHADP010000005.1:0-9921 GCA_041855125.1 Neisseria sp.
ACCAGCGCACAATCCATAGGACCTGCCACACCGCCTGTATTGACCATCATATTGCGTAAAGGTTTTGCCAGTTGGGCATCTTTTACCACCACAATGCCCATTAACACATCTGAATGCCCACACAAATATTTGGTGGCAGAATGAAACACAATATCGCAGCCCATATCCAAGGGGTTTTGCAAATAAGGGCTGGCAAACGTATTATCAATGCCCACTAATGCACCTGCTGCTTTGGCTTTGGCGGCAAGCGTGGCAATATCCACCAAACGCAATAAGGGATTAGAAGGCGTTTCTAACCACACCATTTTCACGTTTTGATGTTCGGCAAGGGCTTTATCTAAATTGGCAGGGTCGGTTAAATCTGCAAACACCACGTTCACGCCCCATTGGGCATAAACTTCGGTGAGCAAATCATAGCTGCCACCATAAATATCGCTGACGGCAATAATGGTATCGTTGGGGCGCAAAAAGGTGCGATAAACACAATCAATGCCTGCCATACCACTGCTAAATGCAAAACCTGCTGCACCATGTTCTAATGCTGCCATGGTATCTTCCAACACTTGGCGCGTAGGATTACTCAAACGGGCATAACGAAACGGAATTTGCTCGCCAATTTCTTTCATTTGAAACATACTGTTTTGATAAATCGGCGGCATAATAGCGCGATTATGCTCATCAGGGTTATAGCTGGTGTGTATCGCTTCGGTGGCAAAACGGTAAGTCATCTGGGTGCTTTCAGTTAAGGGAAGAAGTGAAGGATTTTAGTGGGCTTGTCCCAGCCTGACAACAACAGCTTGTTTCTATCTAAAATATAGCCATTCTCAATTCCTTGCACATTGCCCCCAAACGGATTGGGCTATATACTGCCGCCTAACTGGGCGCTTCGCCACACTTTAATAAGGAAAAACACCGCATGAACGCCATTGCAGACGTGCAAAGCAGCAAAGACCTTCGTAATATGCCCATCAACCAAGTCGGCATTAAAGACTTACGTTTCCCCATTCGCCTCAACACCGCCGCAGGGGTACAAGCCACCATCGCACGGCTCACCATGACCGTGCGTTTGCCTGCCGAACAAAAAGGCACACATATGTCGCGCTTTGTGGCATTGATGGAAACGCAACACACCGCCTTAGATTTTGTTGAACTGAAAAATCTCACGCAAAAAATGTTGGAATTATTGGATTCAGACGCAGGTAAAATCAGCGTATCGTTTCCCTTTTTCCGTCAAAAGTCTGCTCCTGTGTCGGGCATACAATCATTATTAGATTATGATGTAACGCTCACAGGCGAAGTGAAAGACGGCGATTATTGCCACAATTTAACTGTATTGGTTCCCGTTACCAGCCTATGCCCTTGTTCCAAAGAAATTTCACAATATGGCGCACACAATCAGCGCTCACACGTTACCGTTTCCCTCTCTTGTCATCAAGATGTGGCGATTGAAGAGGTGATTGATTTGGTAGAAAGCCAAGCCTCTTGCCAACTCTATGGCTTACTCAAACGCCCTGATGAAAAATATGTAACAGAAAAAGCGTATGAAAACCCTAAATTTGTGGAAGATATGGTGCGCGATATTGCCGTCGCCTTGCGCCAAGACGAGCGGGTGGACAGCTTTGTGGTAGAAAGTGAAAACTTTGAAAGCATACACAATCATTCGGCTTATGCTTATATTGCGTATCCTTAAACATTTGGGCTGATCAATCTTCCCAGCAACCCTTTTACATTCAGGTAAATAGGCAACTTCGCGCCTTAATATGATTTTGCCTATTGCAACATTTACCTCAGCATGAGATTTAAAACTTTCAAGTCGGCGTTTTTCTTGTAAAATGCCGACTGATTTTTTAATTGTTAATTATTGATAATTTGATTTAAGAGCCACACCCCTATGGATTTCCGTTTTGACATTATTTACGAATATCGCGAGATGTTCTTGATTGGTGCGCTAACCACGCTGGGTTTAACCGTTGTTTCCACTTTGGGCGGAACGATTTTGGGCTTAATCGGTGCGCTGGCGCGTATTGTCAAACCTGAAAAAGGCGGTTTACCTGTTAAAGCCTTAGCGTGGGTATTTCGCAATTTAGCTTTATTGTATGTAACGCTGTTCCGTGGCACGCCTTTATTTGTGCAAATCTTTATTTGGTATTTTATTTGGGCGGTTGCCTTGATTAACCCTGTTGATGGTTGGTTGGTGAGCGGTGATGCGGCGGTGGAATTGCGCCGCAATTATGGTGCAATTATTGCAGGTACGCTTGCTTTAACGGTGAATGCAGGTGCTTATATCACCGAAATTTTCCGCGCAGGGATTCAATCGATTGATAAAGGACAAATGGAAGCGGCTCGCTCTTTGGGTTTAACGTATGCTCAAGCCATGCGCCATGTGATTTTGCCCCAAGCCTTGCGCCGTATGCTGCCGCCCTTAGCCAATGAGTTTATTACGTTATTGAAAGATAGCTCGCTGTTATCTGCGATTGCAGTTGCAGAATTGGCGTATGTTCAACGCACGATTTCAGGTCGTTTTTCCATTTATGAAGAACCGCTTTACACCATCGCTTTAATTTATTTGGTGATGACCATTTGTTTAAGCTGGTTATTCGCTTGGTTAGAGAAAAAATACAGCATACGCGGTCATCGTTAAACAAATGGGCAGTTTGAAACTGCCCATTTGTTATTTCTGCTGCCGATACCATTCAATAAATGCTTGCGGTTTCACAAAGCCTAACAAAGCCTCGCTGCGACTGCCATCGGCTTTCACCACAAACATCCCTGGGGGGCCAAATAAGCCATATTCTTTTAAGAACGCCTGATGTTCTGCCGTGTTCTGTGTTACATCCATGGTAAACAAACGATGCATTGGCACGGCTGCTGCCACGTCTGCCTGATTGAGCGTATAAGCAGCCATCTCTTTACACGAAACACACCAATCGGCATAAAAATCCAATAATACAGGCGTATTGGGGTCGGCTTGCAACGCTGCTTGCATGGCGGTTTTCAGTTCGGCAACAGACGTATAGTGATGCTGACTGTTGGCTGCATCGGCAGGCACAACCGCTAAAAAGCGATGCAAAGCAGAGCTTTCACCGCGTATACTGTGCCAAGCAAACACACTGCCTACCAACAGCAACGCCACTCCCAACACCGCCGCCAAGCCCCGCGCACCGCCTGTTAATTTGCCCCACTTCATCAACAACCAAACCGCAGGCACCCACAACAACAGCGTATATAACCCCACCACGACACCATAAGGCAAAAATGGTGTGGCTAAATACACCGCCACCGCCAGTAAAATCAAACCAAACGCATATTTCACCCCATCCATCCATGCACCTGCTTTGGGCAAAATATGTCCGCCAAACGTACCAATCACAATCAAGGGGACACCTGTTCCCAATGCCAACACATACAATGCCAAACCGCCCAACACCGCATCACCCGTTTGCCCAATATAGCCCAAAGAAAATGCCAAAGGCGGTGCCACACACGGCCCTACAATCAATGCAGAAAACATCCCCATCGCAAACACCGAAGCCAATTTACCGCCCGATAAACGATGGCTTTGCTGTTGAAAAAAACTTTGGATTTGACTGGGCAACTGCAAACTAAACACCCCAAACATCGCCAATGCCAGCACCACCATCACCCCTGCTGCTGCCAATACCACCCAAGCCTGTTGCAGCCACACCGTTAATAACGCCCCTGTTAAACCTGCAATAATCCCCACTAAGGTATAAGTCAAAGCCAAACCTTGCGTATACACCACCGTTAATGCCAAAGCGCGTCCTTTCGATGCCTGCTTATCGCCCACCACAATACTCGACACAATCGGAATCAAGGGATACATACACGCCGTAAAACTCAAGCCCAAACCCGCGAGAAAAAACGCCAACAAGTTGGCGTTTAGCGTCTCCCAAGACAACTTAAATCGACTGCTGTCGGGGGCAGAAGTGGGGGCAGCATCGGGCGCAAGAAAACGCGCTTTGCCGTTTAATTCAGGCTGCGTATCCGCTTGATACACCCCACTGCCTTGAATCTCAAAAGTCGTTTCACTCGGTGGATAACACACACCCACATCAGCACAACCTTGATAGGATAAGGTCAGCTTATAACGGTCGCTGCCTGTGCGATATGCCCACACCACTTGCGCGGCACGATAATACACCGTTTGCTTACCAAAAAACTCATCTTCCTTGATTTCCCCTTGGCTAAACTTCGGCTGCGCCAACAACTGTTCAGGGTCGGTTGCGGCTTCAATTTTAGATTGATACAAATAATAACCATCGGCAATCTGAAATTGCACATTAATGCCTTCTGCACTCACCTGCACTTGCGGCACAAACGCCTGTTCAGGCGGCAACAGCTTAGACGCATCCACCACCTTGCCATAAGCCACTTGGCATAACAACACCAAAACTAAGCCACCATACAACAGCTTTCTAATCATCTGTTCCTATCCTTCATCCAGCGAAACCAATAAGATTAGAGAGGCAAACGCCCCCTGTCAAATCCTTATCATTGCCATAGTCTTGCCATTTACCCCGTTTAACAAAGCCGTAAATCCGTTTACAATGCCAGTTTTCCATAATAAAACCCACAAACCACCATGAATATTTGGCTAGGCAGCAATCTCTCGCCTACACAACACGCCTCCGCCGTTACCATAGGCAATTTTGATGGTGTCCACAGCGGACACCTGCATATTTTGCAGCGTTTAAAAAACGAAGCCACCCATCGTGGCTTACAAAGCGTGGTTGTGATTTTTGAACCCCAACCCAACGAATTTTTTGCCCGACAACATCACCGCTCACCCATCGCACGCCTCACCCCCCTGCGCGACAAACTACAATTACTCCAACAAAGCCAATGCGTTGATGAAGTGTACGTTTTGCGTTTTAACCACCAGTTTGCCCAAATGCCTGCCAGCAGTTTTATCCAAACCATATTGCGCGAACGGCTAAACACCCGTTATCTATTAGTGGGCGACGATTTTCGCTTTGGACAAGCGCGTACAGGCGATTTTGACTTATTGCTCCGCCAACCCGATTTCATCACCGAGCGCACCCCCAGCATCTTAATTGCAGGCGAACGTGCCAGCAGCACCGCCGTGCGCCAAGCCTTAAACACAGGGCGTTTAGACCAAGCTCGTCAAATCTTAGGGCACGACTACCAATTAAGCGGACGGGTTAAACATGGCAAAAAACTGGGGCGTACCTTAGGCAGCCCCACCGCCAACATTCATTTGCCTCCCCACCATTACGCCTTACATGGCGTGTTTGTCGTAGAAGCCATCAGCTCATTAGGCAAACACCAAGGCGTAGCCAATTTTGGCTCCAACCCCACCGTTGAACAAACACATTCGCCCAAACTAGAAGTTCATCTGCTTGATTTTCAAGGCAACCTTTACGGCAAACGACTCAGCATCAACTTCCTACACAAATTGCGCGATGAACAAAAATTCGCCAGTTTAGAGAAATTGGTACAACAAATTCATGCCGATATGGATGCCGCACGAAATTGGTGGGCAGATGCCTAAAAAACCTTTAAAATAAATCATTTATTTCACTTTTTTAATCAATTGAGAAACACCATGACCGATTATCGCCAAACCGTTAACCTACTCGATACCCCCTTCCCCATGCGTGGCGACTTAGCCAAGCGCGAACCTGCATGGCTCAAAAGCTGGTATGAATTAAAACGCTATCAAAAATTGCGTGAAAAAACCAAAGGTCGTCCTAAATTTATCTTGCATGATGGTCCCCCCTATGCCAATGGCGAAATCCATATTGGTCATGCCGTTAACAAAATCTTAAAAGACATCATTATTCGCAGCAAAACCCTAGCAGGCTTTGATGCACCTTATGTCCCTGGTTGGGACTGCCACGGCTTACCCATTGAAGTGATGGTAGAAAAACTGCATGGAAAAAACATGCCCGTTGCCCGCTTTCGTGAACTGTGTCGCGAATATGCAGGCGAACAAATTGCCAAACAAAAACGCGACTTTATCCGCTTAGGCGTATTGGGCGATTGGGACAACCCCTATCTGACCATGAACTACCAAACCGAAGCCGACACCGTGCGTACACTCGGTGCCATTTACCAAGCAGGCTACCTCTATCGTGGTGCCAAACCCGTTCAGTTCTGTTTAGATTGTGGCTCATCTTTAGCAGAAGCCGAAGTGGAATACAAAGACAAAGTTTCCCATGCCATTGATGTTGCCTACGCATTCCAAGATACGCACGCACTCGCACAAGCCTTTGGTTTAGCCCAAATTGATGGTGCAGCTTATGCCGTTATCTGGACGACCACCCCTTGGACATTGCCTGCCAGCCAAGCCATTGCCGCAGGTGCCGACATCGTTTACCAACTTATCGACACCCCCAAAGGCAAACTCGTTTTAGCCCAAGACTTAGCCCAAGCTGCCCTCCAACGCTATGGCTTCAACGACACCCAAGTGTTAGCCGAAACCACAGGTGCCAAATTAGAACATCTGCATCTTCATCATCCCTTTATTGAGCGCGACATCTTAATGCTCAATGGCGACCACGTTACCACCGATGCAGGTACAGGCTTAGTACATAGCGCCCCTGCTCATGGTTTGGAAGACTATTTTGTGTGCAATAAATACGGCATCGAATTGTATAACCCCGTCAATGCCGAAGGACGCTATATTGCCGAAGTCCCTCGTGTGGCAGGCTTAACCGTATGGGAAGCCAATCCCGTGATTATCGACTGGCTCACAGAAAACCAATGCCTATTAGCCAACGACAAAATTGAACACAGTTATGCCCATTGCTGGCGCCACAAAACCCCCTTGATTTACCGCGCCACAGGACAATGGTTCATCGGCATGGACAAAGCGGGGCATGATGGCAAAACCTTGCGTAACATTGCCCTCAAAGCCGTTGATGACACCGAATTTTTCCCTGCATGGGGGCGCGCCCGTTTACAAGCCATGATTGAAGGTCGCCCCGACTGGGTGGTATCACGCCAACGCCATTGGGGAACCCCCATGACCTTCTTTGTACACAAAGAAACAGGCGAATTACACCCCAATTCAGCCGAGCTGCTTGAACAAATCGCCCAACGCATTGAACAACACGGCATCGAAGCATGGTTTGCGCTGGATAAAAGCGAACTGCTCAGCCCCGAAGATTGCCAAATCTACGACAAACTCACCGACACCATGGACGTATGGTTTGATTCAGGTTCAACCCATTTTTCCGTCTTAAAACAACGCGAAGAATTAGCGTGGCCTGCCGACTTATACCTAGAAGGCAGCGACCAACATCGCGGTTGGTTTCAATCCTCCATGCTCACGGGCTGTGCCACCTTAGGACGCGCGCCTTACAAACAACTGCTCACACACGGCTTCGTGGTTGACCAAAACGGACGCAAAATGTCCAAATCACAAGGCAACGTGGTGGCACCGCAAGAAGTGTATAAAGAATTTGGCGCAGATATTTTACGCTTATGGACTGCTGCCACCGACTATAGCGGTGAATTAGCCATTTCCAAAGAAATCTTGAAACGTGTTACCGAGCGTTATCGCCGTTTGCGTAACACCTTGCGCTTCCTCTTAGCTAATCTGAGCGATTTCAATCCCTTAGAAGACGCGGTTCCCCAAGACCAAATGGTTGAACTCGACCGTTACGCTTTAATCTTGGCGCGCCGTTTACAAGAAAAACTGGCAGGCGACTACTACCCACGCTATGCCTTCCACTTTGCCGTGCAAGACATCGTTCATTTCTGCTCGGAAGACTTAGGCGCATTCTATTTAGACATTCTAAAAGACCGCTTATATACCACCCAAGCCAATAGCCATGCGCGTCGTAGCGCCCAAACTGCCTTGTATCACATCACCCGCAGCTTGGTTTTATTGATTTCGCCTATTCTATGTTTTACCGCCGAAGAAGCATGGGACATCATCGGTGGAGGCGAAGAAGACAGCGTGTTATTCCACACTTTGCATGAATTCCCCACCATGCCCGAAGCCAGCGAAATCGCATTAGTGGCAAAATGGGAAGCCATCCGCGAAGCGCGTAATGCCGTCAATGCTGCGATTGAACCTTTGCGCACCGACAAAACCGTCGGTTCATCCTTGCAAGCCGAAGTACGCATTACCGCACCTGCCGATATTGCTGCTTATTTAAACGCCTTAGGCGATGAATTGCGCTTTGTCTTACTTGTTTCCAAAGCTGAAGTGGTTGAAGGCGATGAATTAACCGCCAGCGCCACCGTTAGCACAGGCGAAAAATGCGAACGCTGTTGGCACTATACCCATGATATTGGCACCGTTAGCGGTCATACCACCATTTGCAAACGGTGTGCCGATAATATTGAAGGCACAGGCGAACACCGCGATTATGCCTAAACAAAAACCCCTGTTACTGAGTAACAGGGGTTTTATCTTAGCTCTTAAAACAAAGAATCCAAGTCTTCACCGCCACCGCCTGAACGGGAATTCTCCACAGGCGCAGGGCGATTCCTCGGCTTCAACTCTACCTCGCCTTCCAATCTATCCGATTGACGGTCTTGATGAGCAGGCTCTACCCGTTTTCTAGGTGGAGGGCTTGAACGTGTAGGCGTATCTGCATCGCGCTCGCTGGCATCAATTTGACGGCTGGCACGATTATCCAATTTCACAGCAGAGCTGGTGCTTTGCTGCTCTTTTAAGAAATACTCGCCACCGCGCACCACCATACCCGAAGGCACTTTCATACCTTTACTTGGAATATCTTTCAAGGCATAACGCATATAGTCCACCCAAACAGGCAAGGCAATCGTGCCACCAAAAGCAGAACGTCCCATACTGCGAGGTTTATCATAACCAATAAACACCGCCGCCACCACATCAGGGTTAAAGCCCACAAACCACGCATCTTTATTATCGTTGGTTGTACCCGTTTTACCTGCAATATCCGAGCGACCCAAGGCATTAGCGCCTTTGGCAGTACCGAGTTTCACCACATCGCGCATCATGTTATACATCACATACGCATTGCGCGGGTCGATAATTTGCGGTGCATTTTCACCAGCCACCAAAGGCTGCATTTGGGCGCGTAAACGACCTTGTCCATCATAAATCTTATCAATCACATAAGCCGAAACTTTATAGCCGCCATTGGCAAATACCGCATAGCCTTCTGCCATTTGCATGGGTGTTGCCGCACCACTGCCCAATGCCATCGACAAATTCGCAGGCACATCTGCATCAGAGAAGCCAAAACGCTGTACATATTGCTTGGTATAGCTCACCCCATTTGCCATCAGCAAACGAATCGACACCATATTTTTAGAAGCCGTTAAAGCCGCCCGCAAACTAATTGGGCCTGAATAGCGACCATCTGAGTTTTTCGGTGTCCACGCCTTACCACCTGCACCCGCACCAGGGACAGAAATCGGCGCATCATTCACCACCGTTGCCGCAGTCATCCCTTTTGCCAATGCTGCTGAATACACAAATGGCTTAAATGAAGAGCCGGGCTGACGTTGTGCTTGCGTGGCACGGTTAAAGTTTTTACTGTGGAAATCATATCCCCCCACCAAAGCCTTCACCGCCCCCGTACGCGTATCCAATGCCACGATTGCTCCTTGCAAAGCAGGCTCTTGCACAATGCGCCAACTGCCTTCAGCAGGCTTAGCCAACCGAATCACTGCACCTTTGCGAATTTGAGCATCTTCCAATTTTGCATTTAACAACGCACTGCGCGCTGCGCCCATCGCATCAGGCGACAACTTCACCTTATCACCATTGGCTAATTGCGCCACAATTCCTCTTGCTTTTGAGGCACTCACCACCACCGCAGGTTGCATACCATCAACGGTATATAAACCAAATAAATATTCACCAATGGCTTCGGTTTGCGCGTCTTCATCTTCAATCTTGTCTAAATCCAAATAATGTTCCGCACCGCGATACGA
>JBHADP010000006.1:0-9037 GCA_041855125.1 Neisseria sp.
GAAAGCGGAAAAAGTCAGGCTGAAAAAGAAGATAAAAAGCACTTCAAAGAAATGGCAGACGAATTTAAAGAAATGGAATGGGAAATTGCCGATGATTTTGATGAAGACGTTTTGCCGATGACCACACATCATTATCTATATTTATCCGGCACACCGTTTCGCGCGATTGCGTCGGGCGAGTTTATTGAAGAGCAGATTTTCAACTGGACTTATTCCGATGAACAGCGCGCCAAAGCGAAATGGAAGGTTTCAGACGGCCCCAATCCGTATGCATCGCTGCCGAAAATGGTGATGATGACGTATCAGTTGCCCGACAGTCTGCGCGATATTGCGCGCAAGGGCGAGTTTGACGAATTCGATTTGAACGAGTTTTTCCGCGCCACGGGAGAAGGAGATTTGGCGAAATTCGTTTATGAAAACGAAGTGCAGAAATGGCTGGAGTTTATCCAAAACAAGCTGCCAGAAATTACCGAAGACACGCTGAAAATGGGCAGCAGAAAGCCGAAGATGCCGTTTTCCGATGCCGATTTGCTGGATAACCTGCTGCATACGTTTTGGTTTCTGCCCAATGTGGCTTCTTGTTTTGCCATGAAAAATCTGCTCTCCAGTCGCAAAAACGTGTTTTTCCATCAATATGAAATCATTGTGGCGGCTGGGGCAGATGCGGGTATCGGCGTGGATGCGCTGTCGCCTGTACAAAAAGCGATGACAAGAAAACCGTTGGAACGCAAAACGATTACCCTGTCTTGCGGCAAGCTGACCACAGGCGTATCGGTTGCGCCGTGGACGGGCATCCTGATGCTGCGCAATTCGTCCAGCCCAGAAACCTATTTTCAGGCAGCCTTCCGCGTACAAACACCGTGGGTGTTGCGCGGGCATAACCTAAACGATCCGAACAATGAGCTAATCATTAAAAATCAATGCTATGTGTTTGACTTCGCCCCCGACCGAGCTCTGCGGCAAATGGAGGAATATGCGTGCAGGTTGGATACCGAAAACCACAATCCCGAACAAAAAGTAGCTGATTTTATTCAATTTCTTCCTGTGCTCGCCTATGACGGCAGCACCATGCGCCAGATTGATGCGGCAGGTGTGCTGGATATGGCGATGAGCGGAACTACCGCCACACTGCTGGCGCGGCGTTGGGAAAGCGCACTGTTGGTAAACGTGGACAATATGACCTTGCAAAAACTGATGGATACGCCCGAAGCGATGGATGCGCTGATGCGGATTGAAGGTTTCCGTTCGTTAAATCAAGATATTGAAACCATTATCAATAAATCCGAAGCGGTCAAGAAAACCAAAAAAGAAAAAGGTGATGATTTAACGCCGTCTGAAAAGAAAGAATTAAGCCAAGAGGAAAAAGAATACAAATCCCTGCGCAAACAAATTCAGGAAAAACTGATTAAATTCGCCACCCGCATTCCTGTGTTTATGTATTTAACTGACTACCGTGAGCATAGTTTACGCGATGTAATTGAGCAACTTGAGCCAGTATTATTTCGTAAAGTAACAGGTTTAACACAAGATGATTTTGCATTATTAACACGTTTAGGTGTATTTAATGAGGCTTTGATGAATGATGCAGTATATAAATTTAAGCGTTATGAAGATGCAAGTTTGGAATATACAGGGTTAGATAGACATCAGAATCAACCAATAGGATTATTTAGTACGGTTATTAGTCGTAAGGATTACAAATAAATCAGTTAATTACTTCATTGCATGTGGTAAAATTATTTTTTATGAGATTAAGGCTATCTAAAAATTATAAACTTTTTGGATAGCCTTAAAATATGGAAATATAAAATGAATCAAAAATATTTTTCCCATTCTATTTCCTTCGCTTCTGATAATTATTCAGGCATTCACCCCGAAGTTCTTGCCGCCATTACACACGCCAATCAAGGGCATGTGGGGGCGTATGGCAATGACCCTTATACCGCGCATTTGCAAACATTGATTCAACAACATTTTGGAGAACAAGCCATCGCATTTCCCGTATTTAATGGCACAGGGGCGAATGTCTTGGCATTACAAGCCTTGTTGCCACGTTGGGGGGCGGTGATATGTGCAACAAGCGCGCACATCAATCAAGATGAAAGTACCGCACCTCAAGCGGTGGGAGGATTTAAGCTGTGGACGATTCCCACACCCGATGGCAAATTAACCCCCGAACGGATTGCCCAAGAAGCACATGGTTATGGTTTTGAACATCGCGCCCAGCCTTTGGTGGTGAGCATCACGCAAAGCACCGAGTGCGGAACGCTTTACTCGCCCGCAGAAATCCGCGCCATTACCGATTATTGTCATGCAAAAGGCATGAAAGTGCATATGGATGGTGCGCGTTTGGCAAATGCTTGTGCCGCATGGAACAGTAGTTTGCGTGAATTGAGCAGTGATGTGGGGATTGATGTTTTATCGTTTGGCGGCACCAAGAATGGTTTATTAATGGGCGAATGTGTGGTGGTGTTGCAGGGGGCAGATGAATTAGGCGAAAGTTTAACCTATTTGCGTAAACTGAATATGCAGTTGGCGTCTAAAATGCGCTTTCTATCCGCCCAGCTGATTGCGTTATTGGAACACGATTTGTGGCGGCGTTCTGCCCAACACGCCAATGCCATGGCAGCGCAACTGGCAGCAGGTTTGCACACTTTACAAGGCGTGAAAATAGCCTATCCTGTTGAAGCCAATGCGGTGTTTGCGTATTTACCTGCTGGCGTGGCAGATAAGGTGCGTGAGCAATTTGCGTTTTATGATTGGGATAATCATGGCTTGGTGCGTTTTATGTGTAGCTTTGATACGCAGCCTGAACACGTTACCGCTTTGTTAAACGCCATTCAACAAGCCTTACCGACATCATGACTCCCACCACTTATCAAACCATTACAGCTCCTGTGCAAGCCGAGTTTAAAGATAAAGGCAGCCGTTTTATTGCATTTGCTTATCCTGTGCAAACGGTGGAAGCGGTTAAACACCATGTTGAGGCATTGCGTGAAGCGCATCATAAGGCGCGTCATTGGTGTTATGCCTATCGTTTGGGAACGGAGGGCGTGCAGTTTCGGGCTAATGATGATGGCGAACCTTCAGGCAGCGCAGGGCGGCCTATTTTGGGACAAATTGATTCGTTTGAATTAACAGATGTTTTGGTGGTGGTGGTGCGCTATTTTGGTGGTACATTATTGGGCGTGCCGGGGTTGATTCATGCTTATAAAACCGCCACTGCGGAAGCGTTGAAAATTGCCGATATTGTGGAAAAAAACATTGAGAAAACAGTTTATTTGCGTTGTGAATATCCTCATTTAAACGATGCTTTGCGGATTGCCAAACAGCATCAAGCGATGGTGGTGGCGCAAGATTTGCAGTTGGATTGTCAGCTAACGCTGCGTATTCCTTTGGCACAGTATGAAGCGTGCGTGGCAGCATGGCAGCAAACACGGGTGATAGAATTATTGTCAGTTGTTGCATCAGAATAGGCTCTGTTACACTAGAGGCAGTTGAGAATCAATCTTGCAAACAGATTTAGAACGGTGAGGCAAGTTGATGCTGAACTGCTTTTGTTTTTGATGGATTGTGTTTGACTTATGCTCACTTATACGCCGCCTGAATCCCGTTTACCTGCACCCCATACTTATGAAAAGCCTTGGATAGGCTGGTTATTGATATTCGCTTGGTTATGGCCGGGGGTGTTTTCGCATGATTTGTGGCGCTCGAGTGAGCCGTGGGTGAATGAAGCGGTTAAGGCTTTATTAGCGGGTGGGAGCATTTGGCTGCCCACGGTGTTTGATGAACCGTATTTTAGTGTTTCGCCTGTGTATGTGTGGGTGGCGGCGATGTATCGCAGGATATTGTCGCCCGATATGACCGATGCGTATTCGGCGATGCGCTTTGCCAGCGTTACGTTTACGGCAATCGGCTTGGCTGCCAGTAATTTAGCAGGCAAAGTATTTTTAGGGCGACAACAAAATCATAGTGTTGCCTTGATTTTGATTGGCTGTGCTGGCTTGATTATGGCAGGGCATTTCTTGGGCGGCATGTCGGTGCAATTTGCGGCGGCAGGTTTGTGTTTATATGGCTTGGCATTGGCACGAAAACGGGTCATTGTGGCGGCAACGCTGTTGGGCGTGGGTTGGGCGTTGGCGGCTTTGTCGGCAGGGTATTTGATGGCGGTTTGTTTGATGCTAATCGCGTTTGTATTGCCCATCAGTGCAGCTTGGCAAGTGAAACGTTATACGGTGTCGTTGGTGGGGGCATTGGCGGTGAGTGTGCCGTTGATGTTGATTTATCCACTGGCTTTGTATCACAGCTCACCCACCGTATTTACTTGGTGGCAGTCTTATCAAATGTTGGGCACATTTGGTGGCACGGCTTCTTTTAGCTTGGGTTGGAGCGCGTGGTATTATTTGAAAAACCTGTTGTGGTTTGCCTTTCCTGCGCTGCCCTTGGCGGTATGGAGCTTTAGCCGTGGACAATGGAAGCAGCAAGATTGGGGCGTGTTGGCAGGGGTTTGGCTAACGTTGTTGGGCGTATTATTGTGTGTTGAACCGATTCAATATCAGGATAACTTGATTTGGTTGTTACCGCCCTTGGCTTTAGTGGGTGCAGCGAAGTTAGACAGTTTGCGGCGTGGTGCGGCGGCGTTCTTAAATTGGTTTGGCATCATGACATTTGGCTTGTTTGCCCTGTTTTTATGGCTGGGCTTTTTGGCGATGAATTTTGGTTTTCCTGCCAAATTAGCCGAACGCGCAGCTTATTTTAGCCCGTATTTTGTGCCTGATATTGATACCATGCCGATGTTGGTTGCTTCTTTGTTTACGCCTTTGTGGTTGTGGGCGATTACGCGCAAACATGTGAAAGGGCGGCAAGCGGTAACGAATTGGGCAGCAGGTATGACTTTGGTGTGGGCATTATTGATGACCTTGTTTTTGCCGTGGTTGGATGCGGCAAAAAGCTATCGCCCTGTGGTGGAACAGATGCAAGCAGCGTTGCCAACGGATTTTGCCGCGCAACAGGCGTGTATTCAAATCGAACCTGCTGCCAAAACCATTCGTTTGGCATGGGGAGAGTACAGCGATTTACCCCTGCGCCTGAACGACCGCACATGCCGTTATCGTTTGATTCAAACGCATAAACAGGCGAGTCCGCCAGAGGGTTGGCAAACGGTGTGGCAAGGGGGTCGTCCGCGCAATCGGGAAGAATGGTTTATGCTGCTTGAACCTCAGCCGTAAATTATTTCAACAGATTTTTTAATGCCAAACGCACGCCTTCGCCCACTTCTGTTCCAGCAGGAATGCCTTTGACGGCGGCTTTGGCTTCACGCTCGTTGTAGCCTAATGCCAATAAAGTGCTGATGATGTCATCGGTTTCATCTACCACAGGCGTGGGAGCAAATAAACCATGGGGGCTGTTTTCGGTTACCAATTTACCGCGCAATTCCAACACCATGCGTTCAGCCGTTTTTTTACCAATCCCTGGTGCAGACGCTAAGCGTTTCACATCTTCTTCGGCAATGGCTTGCGCCAACTCATCGGTGGTCATCGCGCTTAAAATGCCCAAGGCGGTTTTTGCTCCGATGCCGCTGACTTTAATTAACTGGCGAAACGTGGCGCGTTCTGCTTTGCTGGCAAATCCAAACAACAAATGAGCATCTTCGCGCACAATCAGTTGTGTATAGAGTTGAATGTTTTCATGAAGAGGCGGCAAAGTATAAAACGTTTGCATCGACACATCCACTTCATATCCCACCCCATGCACATCAATCACAATTTGTGGCGGGGTTTTCTCCATTAACTTACCGTGTAAGTGGCTAATCATCTTTCTTTCCTTTCAACAGCCTTACCAACCCACCACCAAACCCTGTTCTCCCAATAAAGTGCTTAATTGGTTAAACAAATCAACCGAGGACACCAATTGCCATGTTTGTTGTACATTCAATTCGCCTTGTGCGTGTGAATTGCGATAAAACACGCGCAAAGGAAGCGGGGCAACAGAAGCATTGGCAGAGTGGCGGTGGGCATGTAATAAAGCCATGACGGCTGCCATATCATGTTGTTGATTCAGATACAGCGTTAAACTGCGCGCAAAACGTTCACGCGCTTGCGGCAAAGTCATCACACTATTGGCAATGATGCGTAAACCATTGCCCCCATTATAATCATCACGATTAATCCGACATTCTAACAACAACACTTGGTCGCTTTTTAAAATTGAACTGGCAGCTTCCAACACTTCGCCCGTTACCAAGGCTTCCACCTTGCCAGAAGTGTCTTCTAGCGTTACAAATGCCAATTTACCCCGTTTGCCCATCATGGTGCGAACCGCCGTAACAAAACCTGCCACGCGCACACTCTCTTGCGGTCTTAAACGATTCAGGCGCACGGGTGCAATTTGGCGCACTTCCTGTTGATAAGGGTGAAACGGATGACCTGATAAATAAAAACCGATGACTTGCTTTTCTTCTGCAAGCTGGGTGCTTTCGTTCCACATCGGCACCGCCACCATTTGCACCGCCTCAATGGCATCGTGCGCATCATCAAATAAACCACTTTGATTGGCAAACGCGCTTTGCTGTTCCGCATGATTCACCGCCAAATCCACATTGGCTAACAGCATTGCCCGATTGGGTTCAAGCGCATCAAATGCACCTGCCCGAATCAAAGATTCAATGGTGCGCTTATTCACATGCTCTTTGCCCACACGCTCACAAAAATCAAAAATATCGCGAAACGCACCGCCTTGCTCACGCGCCTGCATAATCGCCACCACTGCCGCTTCGCCCACCCCTTTCACCGCGCCTAAAGCATAACGGATTTGATGTTGGGCATTGGGTTTAAACCAATAATCCGATTGATTAATGTCGGGAGGCAGAAAACGAATGTGGTTTGCCAAAGCATCATCATAAAAATGCTTGAGCTGGTCGGTATTATCCAATTCCGAAGACATGGTTGCCGCGATAAATTCTGCTGGATAATGTGCTTTGAGCCATGCTGTTTGATACGCAACCAAAGCATAAGCTGCCGCGTGCGATTTATTGAAACCATAGCCTGCGAATTTTTCCATATAGTCAAAAATTTCATCGGCTTTAGCACGGCTGATGCCTTTGGCTTCTGCACCGTTGGCAAAAATTTCGCGATGTTTCACCATTTCTTCAGGCTTTTTCTTACCCATCGCACGGCGCAATAAATCCGCACCGCCCAATGAATACCCCCCTATCACTTGCGCTGCCTGCATCACCTGTTCTTGATACACCATAATGCCATAAGTAGGCTCTAACACAGGTTCAAGCAAAGGATGCAAATATTCAAATTTTTCCCCGTGCATACGGCGCGTAAAATCGGGAATCAAATCCATAGGACCGGGGCGATAGAGTGATACAAACGCGATAATTTCTTCAAACTTCGATGGCTTGGCTGCCACCAACATTTTTTTCATGCCGGTGGATTCAAATTGGAACACTGCCGTGGTATTGCCCTTAGAAAAAATATGATAGGCTTTAGCATCATCAAGCGCGATTTTTGATACATCCACCTGATCGCCACACGTTTGCGCGATAAAATTTTGCGCCATTTCAATAATCGTGAGGTTGCGTAAGCCCAAAAAGTCAAATTTTACCAAGCCAATTTCTTCCACATCGCCTTTGTCATACATCGACACAGGTGAGGCAGATGCATCGGCTTGATAAACAGGGCAAAAGTCGGAAATCTTACCAGGGGCAATCAGCACGCCCCCTGCGTGCATACCCAAACCGCGCGTTAAATCTTCGAGCTTTTTCGCTAAACGAATCAACTCTTGCGCGTTTTCCGCTTCAATCAATTCCATGATTTGCGGTTCAACTTCCATCGCGTTGCTGAGACTTAAAGGCTTATTGGCTTCAACAGGAATCAGCTTGGATAATTTATCGCATAAACCAAATGGCAACTCCAACACCCGCCCCACATCGCGAATAATCGCTTTTGACGACATGGTGCCAAAGGTAA
The DNA here is from genome assembly GCA_041855125.1 of Neisseria sp. Classification (GTDB taxonomy): domain Bacteria; phylum Pseudomonadota; class Gammaproteobacteria; order Burkholderiales; family Neisseriaceae; genus Neisseria. The sequence continues at coordinate 7,977 of JBHADP010000006.1, forward strand.
CAATTTGGCTGACCGCATCTGCCCCATATTTTTCGCGCACATATTCAATAACCCGTCCGCGATTGCTTTGGCAAAAGTCGATATCAAAGTCGGGCATCGATACCCGTTCAGGGTTTAAGAAACGTTCAAACAGCAAAGCATATTTTAAGGGGTCGAGGTCGGTGATTTTGAGTGAATACGCCACCAATGAGCCTGCCCCCGAACCGCGCCCTGGCCCAACAGGGCAGCCATTTTCTTTTGCCCAGTTAATAAAGTCTTGCACAATCAAAAAATAACCGGGGAAACCCATTTGAATGATGATTTGCAGCTCAAAATCCAACCGCGCTTGATATTCAGGCATTTGCACAGCGCGTTCTGCTGCATCGGGATAGAGCTGCACCATGCGCTCTTGCAAGCCTTCGTTGGATAGTTGAATCAAATAATCATCAAGCGATAAACCATCGGGGGTGGGGAATAAGGGGAGAAAGTTTTGCCCCAAAGTGAGGGTGAGATTACAGCGTTTGGCGATTTCAACCGTGTTGCTTAAGGCTTCGGGCAAATCAGCAAAACGCTGTGCCATCACTTCGGGCGATACAAAATATTGGCTGGGAGTAAATTCGCGTGGGCGTTTTTTATCCGCCAGCACCCAACCGCCTGCAATACACACCCGCGCTTCATGTGCCTCAAAATCATCGGGTTCTAAAAACTGTGTGGGGTGGGTGGCAACCACAGGCAAATGAAGTTCAGCCGCTAATTGCAAGCTGCCCGATACCGAAGTTTCCCATTGTGGGCGTTCGGGCAGGCGTTGTAGTTCTAAATAAAAGGCATCGGGAAACCATGTGGCATATTTTTGTGCTGCCAAACGCGCCATATCCACATGACCATTCATCAAATGCACGCCCACTTCACCATATTGTGCGCCCGATAAACAAATTAAACCACTGTTATCGCCTTCTTCCAGCCAGCGTTGGCGCAATTCGGCATGATGAATATTGCGGTCTTTGCCCACATACGCCGCCGTAATCAATTCGCTTAAACGCAAATAGCCTGCCTTATTTTTAACCAATAATAGGGCGCGGAAA
>JBHADP010000007.1:0-15954 GCA_041855125.1 Neisseria sp.
AGCCAAACAACAAGCCGTTGAAGTGCTTGCCGAACCCACTGCCGAAGCTGCCTTATTATTAATCAACTGTTTAATGAATGATGGTAAAATCCTGATTTGTGGCAACGGTGGGTCGGCAGGAGATGCCCAACATTTTGCCGCCGAAATGACGGGACGTTTTGAACAAGAACGTATGGAATTGGCTGCCATCGCCCTAACCACCGACACATCAGCCCTCACCGCCATTGGCAACGACTATGGTTTTGACCATATTTTTAGCAAACAAGTCCGCGCTTTAGGTCGAACAGGCGATGTTTTGGTGGGCATTTCCACCTCAGGCAATTCCAGCAACGTTATCGAAGCCATCAAAGCCGCCCATGAACGCGAAATGAGCGTCATTGCCCTCACAGGGCGCGATGGTGGCAAAATCGCTGCCTTATTAAAAGACAACGACATTTTGCTCAATGTGCCCCACCCACGCACTGCCCGCATTCAAGAAAACCATATCGTCTTGATTCATGCGTTATGTGATTGCATTGATACCATGCTGTTAGAAGGCATCTAGCCCTTATATTTTGGTGTTTTTACAACAGTTTTCCCGTTTTATGCCAAATAAACGGTAAAAAACCACCTTTCGTAAAAAAATACACCATGAGCATGATAAACCGTTACAATAAACCTGATGCCTAAACAGGCAGTTTGCACCCCATCAAACTGCCTGTTTAGAAATGTATAGAAAGAAACATGAATGAAATTTCCCAGCGCCATTTATTCTCTTTTATTGACAACGCTCACTGCAAGTTTATTAAGCGGCTGTGCGGCTGCCTTATTGGGCGGTGCCGCAGTAGGCACTTCTGCCGTTGCTGACCGTCGCACCGCAGGCGCACAAGCCGATGACCAAGTGATTGAATTGCGCGTGAAAAACAATGCCCTCGCCTATCTCAACCAAAACACCACCGTAGCTGGCTTTAACCCCCAATTAAGCGTGGTGAGCTACAATCGCCGCATCTTATTATTAGGACAAGTTGCCACCGAAGCCGAAAAACGCTTTGTTGAACAAGTGGCACGTTCTGAGCAAGCGGCGGAAGCCGTTTACAATTACATCGACATCGCCCCACAAGCGCGCACCCTAAGCAATGTTTCTGCCGACACTTGGAACACCACAAAAGTGCGTACCGCCCTGCTGGGCATACAAGGGCTGTACCCCGGTCGCGTTAAAATTGTAACCTATGAAGGTGTAACGTATATACTGGGCATCTTAACACCTGCCGAACAAGACATTGTTACCCAACAAGTTCGCACCACCGCAGGCGTGCAAAAAGTTGTTACCTTGTATCAGAACTACACTCCCACAACCAACCCGTAAATATATACCGCCATGAGCCAACCTGAATCGAAAAAAAGCAGCTTCCTAACACCTAAAAAACTTCTTTTAGCCACTTTTGCTGTGGTGAGTACCGCAGTAGTGGCTGTGGTTGTGGGCGTTGCCATGACCTTCAACCCCTCTAAAGAACCTGTTGCCCCTGCTGCTCCCCCCAAAGCCCATACTGTTGAAATCTTATCGCCTGTGGGTGCGCCTGCTTCAGCCGTGATGGTGGCTGCCAGCAGCATCGAAGTTACCCAAGCACCGCCTACGGAAGAAACAGCCGCGTCTGAAGCCAAATCGCCTTCGGTTGCCACTGCCGCCACCGCAGCCGTTGCCGCGGCAACTGTTGCTGCTACCGTGAAAAAAACCGAAGCGCGTGAACAGCCTGCGCGTAAATCCACGCCCAACACCGAGTTGGCACAAAATAAAGCAGACAAAGCCAAAGATAAGCCTAAATCAGACAGAACCGATACCGCTAAAACCAAATCGGATAAAAACACCGACTTAGCCAAAAATAAACAAGATAAGGATAAGCAAGATAAAGCCAAAACCTTAGCTGCTAAAAAATCACCCGAAAAAACCAAAACCGCCAGCAACAGCATCAAGGAAACGCCATTAGAACCCACTAATCGCCGCTCCAATACCACCACGGTGGCTGCCAAATCTTCTGATACACCGCGTGCTGCCAAACCCCGTCCTCGCGTAGCAGAAGCCCCGAGCGAGCCTAAACCTGTTCGCCAAGCGGCTCAACAAAAAGACGTGATGGATAATTTGTTCTAACCCATCGTGTTTTGCCAGCCAATAAAAAACCTCTGTATTAACAGAGGTTTTTTATCGCCATAACATGATTATTGAATACTGTAATCGCGCAAATAACGCAGACGGTCGCGGGTGAAGCGGCTATCGCATTGTAATTGCAAATATTCAGACTGCATTTCATTGTCTGCTTGGGCAGCCGCTTGCCGACAGGTATCACTCTTGGTTTGAATCCATGTGCGCTGTTCTGACAACAATTCTTGTTGTACTGTGGGGTCAAGTTTTTGCCATAAGGCGTTAATATCATTATCTAAAGCACGGTTTTCAATGCGGGTCATTTCCAATTCATTTGCCGAAACACGCGCTTCTTCGCTGGTATCTGCCTCGCCATTATTTTCTACGGGTGCTTCTTCAGGCTCATCGTTAGCAAACTGCCCTTTTAAAGCATCTTCGCGTGAAACAGGTTTGCCATCAATCATCAAAATGTTTTTCACACCATAAGGCAATAAAGCAGCCGATAAACCATTCACTGCCGCAGGCAAGCTGTTATCGGTGTAAGACAAAGTTACTTGACCGTCATCATTTTTCTGGGGCGTATATTGCAAGGTTTGGCTAAACACACCATTGCCGTTATACGTCAAATTGCTGCCCATTAAACGTTGGCGAATCAATTCATTTAACGATGTTTCGCCATACAATAAAGGCGCATTGGTTTCTGCTGTTTTAAAAATATCGGCAGGAATGGTAATGCTCAATTCACCTTGACAGGTTGTTGATGTTCCACTGCCTACTTGATTGGCTTTATCCAAATTAACCGTTAATTCGCTGGCAGCCGCAATAATCTTATCGGCATCCACAAATTGACGGTTATCACTGCTGGCAAATTGGCGGGCTTGTTCTTTTAAAAATTGCTGCAAACTGCGCTGTATGCTTTGGCTCACCGCAGGGTCAGCACACATCAACGTATTATTTTGCGGCTTTTGCTTTTCACCACAAGCCCCCAGCAACAATGCCATTGCCACCGCAGATACCATCAAACGTTTGGAAAACATAGCAATCCCCTATTTAAATAGACAAGACGGCGCTTATCATAGCAAAAAAACAAACAGTATTGGCAGCACTTTTACGGTTTGCTGCATGATTGCTAACGTATTTTAAGAACTTTCATTCACCTATAAATTAACTCACAGCAATGCTAAAATAACTCACCTCATTATTTGAATGATGACAACAGCTTCCAAACTGTTTTCCTGATTCTATAGCTGACTCCATTTTAAACAGATACAAGGGTACAAACCGTACAGCAAGGCGAGCCTATGCTGTAACAGTTTAAACGTGAGTTAGCTACCCACCTGTTTCAACACCCCGTGCAACATCACACCCAATGTTGCCCAAAAGGGAAAAGATGACCTCTTCCCCATGAAAATGAAACGCCCCCCCAAAGAGCGTTTCAAGTAGCAAGGCAATTTGAATGAACTCAACACCACTTTCTTACACCATCACAGCCGGCAAACCTTTTCCTATGGGTGCGACCGTTACCGAACATGGTGTCAATTTTTCCCTCTTTTCCTCTCGTGCCGAAAAAATAGAATTATGCCTATTTGATGAACAAGGCAATGAAACCCGTCTCACCCTACCTGAACGCAGTGGCTTAATCCATCATGGCTTTGTTCCCCATATTGGCGTGGGACAACGCTATGGTTATCGTGTTTACGGGCGCAATGACCCCTTAAAAGGCGCGGTGTTCAACCCACAAAAACTGCTGACCGACCCCTATTCCAAACAAATAGACGGCATTCCCCATTATCGCAATGCCGCAGAAATGGCATGGTATCAACCCCACGATTTACACGATAACGCCGCCATTGCCCCCAAAAGCATCGTTGTGGGCAAAAGCGACTTTGATTGGGAAAACGACACTTTCCCCAATACATCATGGGCAAACACCGTTATCTATGAAGCGCACGTTAAAGGCTTCACCCAACAATTCCCCGATTTAGCCCACGCGGGTACTTACACCGCCCTTGCCGACCCTCGAGTCATCGCATATCTACAAAACTTAGGCATCACCGCTATCGAACTGTTACCCGTTCATCAACATCTTGATGAACACCACCTGCAAGCAGCAGGCTTAAGCAACTATTGGGGTTACAACACCTATTCCCATTTTGCCGTTGAACCCAGTTATGCCCACCAAATTGAAAACGCTGCCAACGAATTGCGCCAAGCCATCAAAGCCCTGCACGCAGCAGGCATTGAAGTCATTTTAGATGTGGTTTATAACCACACCGCCGAACAAGATTGGACAGGCCCAATGTTGTGTCAGCGTGGTATTGACAACCCTGCTTGGTATTGGATTAACCCAGCCGATGGCGAATACCGTAATTGGTCGGGTTGTGGCAACACCTTAAATATCGTGCGCCGCGACATTACCCGTTGGGCTGCCGATAGCCTGCGCTATTGGGTACAAGAATTTCACATTGATGGCTTTCGTTTTGACTTAGGCACGGTGTTGGGGCGCGAACCTGATTTCCAAGCCTACGGACGTTTCTTCCAAGTGTTATACCAAGACCCCATCTTAAGCGAACGCAAACTCATTGTTGAAGCATGGGATATTGGCGAGGGCGGTTACCATGTGGGCAACTTCCCCCACCCCTTTGGCGAATGGAATGGCGGTTTTCGTGATGATATGCGTGAATTTTGGTTGTGGGAAAGCGGCAAACTAGGCTTATTTGCCCAACGCCTATCAGGCTCGGCAGACATTTTCCGCCGTTGCGGTCGCCGCCCCTCTGCCAGCATCAATTTTATTGCCGCACATGATGGCTTTACCTTGCACGATTTGGTAAGCTACAACGAAAAACACAATCATGCCAATGGTGAACAAAATCGCGATGGTCATAACCACAACATCAGCTATAATCATGGCGTGGAAGGCAACACCACCGACCCTGCCATTTTGCAAGAACGCGAATACAGCAGCAAAGCCATGTTAGCCAGCTTACTGCTCGCCAATGGCACACCCATGCTGCTCGGTGGCGATGAATTTGGCAACAGCCAACAAGGCAACAACAACGGCTATTGCCAAGACAACGAAATCACATGGCTCGATTGGCATCATTACCATGCCACACTTGCCAACTATGTACAAGAACTGTTAAAAATACGGCAAGAAATCCATTTATTGGGGCAAGAAGATACTTGGTGGGACAACCGTGTGGAATGGCTCAACGCACAGGGTTTACCCATGACTGAAAACGATTGGCACAACACCAACAATAAAACCTTACAAGTGCTGATTGATAAACAATGGTTGCTATTAATCAACGGCAAACGCAGCAGCCAAACTTTTGTTTTACCTCAAGGCACATGGACATGCCGCTTAGCGCCTTCCTTATGCCATGATTACGTTCCCCCACAATGCCATGTTACCCACATGGGCTTGTGGATTTTTCACAAAACAGGAGAAATACTATGAGCAGCACCCACGAGAATATCCCCAGCGGTATCGCCTCAATCGACAACACCATCGCACAAGAAACCTTGGTATTAATTTTAGCAGGCGGACGCGGTTCACGTTTACATGAAATGACCGACCGCCGTTCCAAACCTGCCGTCTATTTTGGCGGTAACTGGCGTATCATCGATTTCACCCTATCTAACTGTCTCAACTCCAATTTGCTGAAAATTGGCGTGATTACCCAATACGAAGCCCATTCATTATTACGCCACTTGCAACACGCTTGGTCATTCTTACCGCGCGACCGTGGACAATTCGTTGATATGTTGCCTGCGCGTCAGCAAATTGACGAAAGCATGTGGTATCGCGGCACAGCCGATGCAGTATGGCAAAACGTACCCATCATGCAAGAACACTACAAGCCCAAATATGTGTTGATTTTGGCAGGCGACCACATCTATAAAATGGACTATATGCGTATGATTCGCGACCATATCGACCGTGGCGCGAAATGTACCGTAGGCAGCATCGAAGTGAAACGCAGCGAAGCGCGTGAATTTGGCGTGATGGCAGTGAATGAAAACCTCAAAGTACAAGAGTTTGTGGAAAAACCCGACAATCCACCTGCCATGCGCGATAAACCCGACCACTCTCTCGCATCTATGGGCATTTATGTGTTTGATGCCGACTACCTCTACCAAGTATTAGAAGAAGAAGTGGTACGCGAAAACACCCATCACGACTTTGGTAAAGACATCATTCCGCGTGCCTTATCTGAAGGCGTATTATATGCCCACCCATTTGAGCGTTCTTGCACAGGTCGCAACGCTGAAGGCAGCATCTACTGGCGCGATGTGGGTACACTCGATAGCTACTGGCGCACGCACATGGATTTGGTTACCGAACACCCGCAACTGAATCTGTTTGACCGCAGTTGGCCCGTGCGTGGTTTGCCCACTCAATCTATGCCCACCAAGTTTTTCTATAAAAACACCGAAGGTCGCACCTTAGACAATTCCTTGATTAATGGCGGCTGTATGATTACCGATGCTCAAATCATTTCATCGGTGTTATTTGAGCGTGTTACCGTAGAAGAAGGCTCGGTGATTGATTCGGCGGTCATCTTGCCGAATGTGAAAATTGGTAAAAACTGCCAACTGCGTAACTGTATTATTGAACGCAGCTGCGTGATTCCTGATGGTATGCAAATTGGTGTGAACCCTGAAGAAGATGCCAAACGTTTCCGCATCAGTTCAAGCGGCGAAGTGGTTTTGGTTACCCCCACTATGTTAGCCAAACTCAAAGCCTAAACGCACCACACAAGCAAACTGGGTTTGACCCAGTTTTTTTATGCCCATCTCAAGCCTTTCATGTGCCGATTATCACGATGGCTGCGTTTTGAGCCATCATCGTTTTATAATGAACACGATGTGATTTCAGATGGTCTAATCATGAGTATTTATACCCTTAAACCTCAATTTCAAAACTTATTGCGTCCTTTGGTACGCACACTCTATGCGAAAAACATCACGGCAAATCAGGTTACGCTGCTTGCCTGTGCCCTTTCTGTTTTGCTGGGCATGATGTTAAGCGTGTTTGCTCAAATCGCTTGGCTGTTTTTGTTGTTACCCATTTGGCTGTTTTTGCGTATGGCATTGAATGCGATAGATGGCATGCTTGCCCGCGAGTTTCAGCAACAATCGGCATTGGGCGGCTATCTTAATGAAATCACCGATGTGGTTGCCGATGCTGCTTTATATCTGCCTTTTGCTTTTGTTGCACCCTTTCAAGGTTGGCAAATCGCGCTCTTGATTTGGTTGGCAACCTTAACTGAGCTCTGTGGTGTATTAGGACAAATACATGGCAAGGGGCGGCGGTATGATGGCCCGATAGGCAAAAGCGACCGCGCGTTTTTATTTGGCGGCTTGGGGCTATGGTACGCATGGGCGCAGGCTTTGCCAACATGGTTAGATGATGTGATGTACTTACTGATGGCTTTATTGATGGTAACGTGTATCAGACGTGTACAACAAGGTTTAGTAAAGGAAGTTGCTTGAATACCCGTTTCTCTTTTTTTCCTGCTATTTTGGCGGTTTTACTGACCATGATTATGATTTGGTCGGGCATTGCACCTGCAAGTCGGGCGGTGTGGTGGGCGGAGATGTTGCCTATTTTCGCAGTTTTTTCAGCCTTGTTATTAACGTATCATCGTTTCCAATTTAGCCATGTCGCCTATCTGTTTATGAGCTTTTGGCTGGTGATGCACACCATAGGCGCACATTATACGTTTGCAGATGTTCCCTTTGATTGGGCAAACCGTTTGCTATCGCCACTCTTGGGCGAAGGGCGCAATCATTTTGACCGTGTGGGACACTATATCATCGGTTTTTATGCTTATCCGATGGCAGAATGGTTGATGCGCCATCGTTTATGCAGCATGAAATTGGCTTTTTTCTTTGCCCTGTTTTTTATTATGGGCATTGCGGCTGCTTATGAAATCATTGAGTGGCAATATGCCGTGATTGAAGGGGGCGATGCAGGTATTGAGTTTTTGGGTTCACAAGGCGATATTTGGGATGCTCAAAAAGATATGCTTGCCGACACCTTAGGCGCACTGACTGCCTTGTGTATTTATCTGCTTATCCGTCCCGATAAACGCCATTAATGTTTTTTTCACTCAAACTAGGAAAATCATCATGCAAGAACAACAAAAAACCTTCCAAACTGCCGATGGCACTGCCCTTTTTTACCGTTATCGTCCTGCCCAAAATAGCAACACCCGCCAAGCCATCATCTTATTTCATCGTGGGCATGAACATTCAGGGCGCATGATGTTTGTAGCAGATGAATTAGGCTTCGATGATTTTGCCTATTTTGCATGGGACGCGCGTGGTCATGGCAACAGCCCTGGTGAGCGTGGCGACAGCCCCAGCATGGCAACTTCCATTGCCGATATTCAAGATTTTGTCCACCATATTGAGCGCGAATATGGCATTCCCACGGAAAACATCGCCGTCATCGCCCAAAGCGTAGGCGCTGTATTGGTGTCCGCATGGCTACACGATTACGCCCCCAAAATTCGCTGCGCGGTATTGGCTTCGCCTGCTTTTAAAGTCAAACTGTATGTCCCTTTTGCCCGCAGTGGTTTAAAACTGATGCAAAAATGGCGCGGCAATTTTTTTGTCAACAGCTACGTTAAATCGCACTACCTCAGCCACAATCTCGAACGCCAACAAAGCTACAACAACGACCCCCTCATCACCCGCGCCATTTCCGTGCGCATTCTGCTTGGTTTATATGATACGGCTGAACGTGTGGTTGCCGATGCCCAAGCCATCACCACCCCTATCCAACTGCTGATTTCAGGCAGCGATTGGGTGGTACACCATGCACCCCAACACGATTTTTACAACCGATTGGGCAGCCATATCAAAGAACGTCATGTATTAGCAGGTTTCTATCACGACACCTTAGGCGAACAAAATCGCGAATTGGCATTCCAAGAAATGCGCCGTTTTATTCGCCAACGTTTTGATGCCCCTTACAACCGCGTTGATGTTACCCAAGCCCACATTCACAGCGACAGCCGCCGCGAAGCCGATGAACTTGCCACACCCTTGTCTCCCTATTCACCGCGCGGCGCATTTTGGGCAACTTACCGCGCAGCCATGAAACTAGGCGCACAATGGAGCGAAGGGCTGCGCATCGGCAAACAAACAGGCTACGATTCAGGCAGCACCCTCGATTACGTTTACCGCAACCAAGCACAAGGCACCAACCCATTGGGCAAACTCATCGACCAATATTATCTGAACGCCATTGGTTGGCGTGGCATTCGTCAGCGCAAAGTCAATATCGGCAAAGCCATTCAACTGGCTTTTAGCAAACTACGCGCTGCCCAACAACCCATCCATGTATTAGATATTGCCGCAGGGCATGGTCGCTACGTTTTAGACGCGCTTACCGAAACCAGTCGTCCCGATTCCGTGCGCTTACGCGATTACAGCCCCATCAATGTTGCCGCAGGACAAAAATTAATTGCCGAACGCCAGCTACAAGACATCGTTAGCTTTCAAGAAGTGAATGCTTACGAGCGCGCCAATTATCAACAGCTCGACCCTCGCCCCACCTTAGGCATCGTATCGGGTTTACACGAATTATTCCCCGATAACGACTTAATCCTACAATCCCTCTATGGCTTAGGTGATGCCATTGAAACAGGCGGTTACCTGATTTACACAGGTCAGCCATGGCACCCACAATTAGAAATGATTGCCCGTGCGCTCACCAGCCATAAAGAAGGCAGCCCTAATTGGGTGATGCGCCGCCGCAGCCAGCAAGAAATGGATCAATTAGTGGAACAAGCAGGTTTCCAAAAAATCCACCAATGGATAGACGAAGACGGCATTTTCACCGTTAGCCTCGCCATCAAACAATAAATAAAAAAACACGCTATCCCTTTTAAGATAGCGTGTTTTTTATCAACCATTTCTATGGGCGAATAGCAGTTGCCTGTGCAATCAACACTTGTGCCAATAAATAGCCCACCGCCAACAGCGCAACCAACAAGAAAATAGCCAAAATAATAATCAAAGTGGTACGGCGAGTATATAACAAAGAACGCCAGTCATTACTCATCCCCAATTCGTGCATCAATTCATTTTCTAATTCTGTGCGAATTTTTTTGCGTAAACGCTTTTCTTCGTCTTGCTTTTCTTTTAACAGCTTATAAGCAATTTCATGTTGCTTGCGTTCTTCAAATGCCACCCTCTCTTGCCACTCAATCCGTTTGCGATAAATAAAGGCTTCCGATGAACCTTTTAAATGAATATGACAAGTAGGACAAGTCAGCACTTCTGAACTGTCTAAAATGGTATAACAAACAGGGCATTGCGGAATGGGTGGATTTAAGTTTTCTTGTTCATCTGCATCTTGATTGGGCAATAACTCCAAAGAGCGGCGCACAATCACATCTAAACCTAAATAACTAAAATAATGTTGAGCATTTTCCCGTTCTTCATTGGTACAATGTTCTGCAATAATGGCTTGACGATGCTCGCTCAAGGCTTGAATCACTTCATCGGCTTCTTGGACAGTTAAATTTTCGCGAATACACTCATTTACCAACTCAGGATTAACCCCTGGTGGGTAAGAAATATACACATCATATAATTTTTGGTTCGTCATCATCATGTCCAAAATAAGCTAAAACAGCATAGGATAGCAGTTTGACACGCTCCATAGCTTGAAACAAGTTTTTTCTATCACAGTTAATCAAGTCAATCAATTATGCTTATGACACATCTTTTCCCAATCAAATTCAGATTACTGCAATCTACTGTGATTGCAAATCATAGCCTTGTAAACGCAATGTTGTGTTAAACCGCTTCTAAAAGGTTGGAAAACCTGATTTGTGGTTACACCAAAAAAGCCTGACAACACCGTCAGGCTTTTTTTTAAGCAAATGGATTTAAACCGAAAACGATGAACCACAACCGCAAGTGGTCGTGGCATTGGGATTGCGAATCACAAACTGTGAACCTTGCAAACTTTCGGTGTAGTCGATTTCTGCGCCAATCAGGTATTGATAGCTCATGGGGTCAATCAAAAAGCTCAAACCGTCTTTCACAATTTCAAAGTCGTCATCGTTTTTGATTTCATCGAATGTAAAACCATATTGAAAGCCTGAACAGCCACCGCCATTCACAAACACACGCAGTTTTAAATCGGGGTTGTTTTCTTCAGCAATCAAATCGGCAACTTTAGCGCAGCAGCTTTCAGTAAAGATAATTGGGGTTTCGTCAGACATCATGGTTTCCTTTTTGTGTGTGGTGTGGGCGATATTCTCGCGTAAATTCAGATACGAAGCAAGGTTGGGCTCATTTACCAGATTTCAAGCCAGCCCGTTAAATGGTGCGCCCAAACCATTCCACCCGCCCAATAATGGCGACATCATCGGTCATATTGTTGAGATTAATTTCAAATGTGGGATAGGCTTCATTGGCAGAAATCACGTTAATCATGCCTGCTGGCATCAGTTGTAAACGTTTAACCAATAAATTGTTGTTAATGCGTAACACATACAAGCCATCACGCGGCACGGTGTGAGAGTGATTGATTAAAATGGTGTCGCCATCATTCAACACACCTGCCATGGAATCGCCTCGCACAGAAATGACAGAAAGTTTTTGGATATCGCGCGTGATGTAGTTTTCAATCCAATAACGGCGAAACGCCACGCTAAAACGTGGGGTTTCTTCTTCCACTAAATAGCCCTGCCCTGCTGCTGCCTGTACGCCATAATGGGGAATAAACACAAATTCATCAATATTGACAGGATTGCCTAAGGTATCGCAAACGGTGGTGGCAGCAGAAGCCATCGCCGCAGGAAAAGGCTCGCCCTCGCCTGTAAGCAACCAATCAATGCTACAACCTTTTAGTTGTTTGATTTTTTTAAGGGTTTCGGCTTTTGGCAAACCCTCTTCATTCCAAATACGGCTAAACCCTGCAATGGTCATGCCAATATCGGCAGCGATTTTGGCTTGTTTGGCTTCGTGTTGCCATAAAAAAATAAGGCGTTCTTTAAATGTTTGCATAAGGTGGTTTCTTTCACAAAGGGAATTTAGAAATTAAGTAGCTTATTTTACAATCTTTCTTCATATTATCAGAAAATTTTTATAAATTATTGCAAAAATAGCTTGATAACTCAATTTTTAATTAGTAATATAAGAAAAATCTAATCTAAAGCGGCAATTTGCCATTGTACACCATGAACACTCTATATAAAAATAAAGGGGAAACTTCAGACAAAATGCAAATCCTCGGTGTAGGTGCATTGTTTTTGTTTGCCTTATTTGTTTTGCTTCTTTATCCAGACAACTCTGCTCAACAGAATACCAATCAAGCAGACAATCTGTGCCAACAATTAAACATGATGCGGGCGGCAGAAATGTCCGCTCAGCAAAAAAGGCAAGCACAAGAATGTGATAGCCACGATGCTGAGCAAGCATGGGAAAATCAATATGGCACCATGTCGGAGCAAGATAAAACAGAAGCTGTTGTCTATGAATAAAGAATCATGCCGCCTACAATAATAAAATAGGCGGCATGATGTTTAAGAGATGATTAAGGCAATACAGCAACGCTTTGTAAACCTGCGGTTTCGGGTAAACCCAACATAATATTCATATTTTGTACCGCCTGTCCTGCCGCCCCTTTCACCAAATTATCTTGCACACTCAATAAAATCCATACATCACTTTCAGGTGCTTGCTGCACGCTGATGCGACAAATATTTGCACCGCGTACGCTGCGCGTTTCAGGTGTGCTGCCATAAGGCATCACATCCACACAAGGGCTGTCTTGATAAAATGCACTTAATAATTCATGGGGCTGAACACCCTCTTTTAAATGCACATAAGTGGTGGCGTGCATACCGCGTATCATGGGCGTGAGATGTGGCACAAAAATCAGATTATCGGCAACACCTGTTTGCAGTTGATGAATGGTTTGCTTAATTTCAGGTAAATGGCGATGTCCACTCACACCATAAGCTTTAAAATTGTCGCCTGCTTCGCAAAACAATGTTCCCACACTGGCTTTGCGTCCTGCACCAGATACCCCTGATTTACAATCGGCAATAATGGGGGAGCCTTCTTGCAATGCACCTGCTTGCAACAAAGGCAATAAGGGCAAAGACACACAAGTGGGATAACACCCTGGTGTCGCGATTAATTGCGCTTGGGCAATGGCAGCACGATTGTATTCACATAAACCATAAACCGCTTGAGCAACCCATTCAGGGCTGGTATGTGGCATACCATACCATTTTTCCCATACTGCAAGGTCTTGCAAACGGAAATCTGCCGACAAATCAATCACACGCACGCCTTGAGCCAATAAGGCAGGGGCTTCTTTCATCGCCACACCATGTGGCGTAGCAAAAAACACCACATCACATTGCTCTAACGCGGCTTCATCTGGCGTTTGGAATACCAAATCATACACACCACGCAAGCTGGGGAAGTAATCGGCAATATGAATCCCTGCTTCGCCACGACTGGTAATGGCGCATACTTGAACATGAGGGTGTTGTGCCAATAAGCGCAATAATTCCACACCAGTATAACCTGTTGCACCCACAATCCCCGCTTTAATCATCTGAGTTGTTGCCACCGCATCGCTCCTTATGATTGATGTAAACGAAATTCTGCTGCACGCGCATGGGCGGTTAAACTTTCACCATGTGCCAATACGCTGGCAATTTTGCCTAAATTTTGTGCGCCTTGCTCAGAAACCTGAATCAGGCTTGAACGTTTTTGGAAATCGTATGTGCCTAAAGGCGATGAAAAACGGGCGGTGCGACTGGTTGGCAACACATGGTTAGGACCAGCACAATAGTCGCCCAAACTTTCACTGGTATAGCGACCCATAAAAATCGCGCCTGCATGACGAATTTTTTGCGCCCATAATTGCGGTTGTTCTACTGATAATTCCAAGTGTTCAGGTGCAATATAGTTGGCGATTTCACAGGCTTCATCTAAATCGTTTGCCAAAATCAAAGCTCCCCGATTTCCCAACGAGGCTTCAATAATCTCGCGACGAGGCATCTCGTTGATGAGTCGATTCATCGCAGCTTGCACCTCCGCCAGATAAGACGCTGACGTGGCAATCAAAATGGCTTGGGCGATTTCATCGTGTTCCGCTTGGCTAAATAAATCCATTGCCACCCATTCAGCAGGCGTAGTGCCATCTGCAATCACCAAGATTTCTGAAGGACCTGCCACCATATCAATCCCCACCACACCAAATACACGGCGTTTGGCGGCTGCCACAAACGCATTACCCGGCCCTGTGATTTTATCAACTTGGGGAATGGTTTCCGTGCCATACGCCAATGCCGCTACGGCTTGTGCGCCCCCAATGGTAAATACTTTGGTAACACCTGCCACATACGCCGCCGCCAAAACAATATCGTTACGCTCACCCTTAGGCGTGGGAACAACCATGATGATTTCCTGCACACCTGCCACATGAGCAGGCATGGCATTCATAATCACAGAACTGGGATACGCCGCTTTCCCCCCTGGTACATAAATCCCCACACGGTCAAGCGCGGTGATTTGTTGCCCTAATAATGTGCCATCTTCATCGGTATATGACCATGATTCGAGTTTTTGGCGTTGATGATAGCTTTCAACACGGGCTGCCGAGGTTTTTAAGGCTTGTTGTACCGCTTCAGGCAAGCGTTCAAAAGCGTTTTTTAATGCCTCTTGTGATAGGGTTAAATCGCTGATACTTTGGGCAGTTGTCCCATCGAAACGGTTGGTATATTCAATCACAGCCGCATCGCCGCGTTGCTGTACATCGGCGCAAATATCCGCCACGATTTGGTCAATTTTGGGGTCTTGGGCGGTTTCAAATGCCAATAGGGCTTGAAGTTCGGCTTGAAAATCGGCATCTTGGGTATTGAGATATTTCATGATGGCTTTCTCTGATTGGGGTTTAAGAGCAATATTTGATGTTTTCGGCAGCATCGATGGTGATATTACCTGCGGCTTGTAGTTGTTGTACCAAATCTTGAGCCACCACTGTTTCAAGGCGCAAGGTTTGGGCGAGCAGATGAATCAAATGTTGTTTCTTTTTTGGCTTGTTTTTTTTGATGACGGTTTGGGCTTCTAATACCGCAGGGTCGATAGGTGCAGTTTCGGCAAATACTTCGGTTTCCATGGTAAACACCAGTGTTTCTTCATGTTCAGGAGTGGGTGTTTCTGCCACCACAGCCGTTTCTGCTTCTGCTGCTGGCGTTTCATTATCTGCTTGCGCTTCTTCCACCACAACTGTTTCCGCTACTACTTCATTCGCTTCAACCACAGGTGTGTCCGCTTCTGCTGTAGGCGTTTCATTATCTGCTTGCGCTTCTGCCGCCACAGCCGTTTCTGTTTCTACTTCATTCGCTTCAACCACAGGTGTTTCCGCTTCTGCTGTGGATGTTTCGTTGTCTACTTGCGCTTCTGCCACCACAGCCGTTTCTGCTACCACTTCATTCGTTTCAACCACAGGTGTTTCCGCTTCTGCTGTGGGCGTTTCATTATCTGCTTGTGCTTCTGCCGCCACAACTGTTTCCACTACTACTTCATTCACTTCAACCGCAGGTATTTCTGCTTCTGCTGCGGACGTTTCATTATCTGCTTGCGCTTCTGCCGCCACAGCCGTTTCCACTACCACTTCATTTACTTCAACCGCAGATACTTCTACCTCAACCGTTTCCGCCTCAACAGGTAATTCAGATGGTAATTTTTTCAACACCCATAATTGTACTTCTGGATGCCGCGCTTGCCACTTTTGACAACGTTTACGCAGCTTCTTATTGCGCGTAAACACCCACAACGTTGCC
>JBHADP010000008.1:0-9334 GCA_041855125.1 Neisseria sp.
GAAAGGTTTTAAACACATTTTCCCTGATGCTACTTACGTTAAAGTGCCGATGGCAGATGGTGGTGAAGGCATGGTGCAGGCGCTGATTGATGCCACTCAAGGTAAGTTGATGGAGATGGAAGTAACCGCTCCTTTGGGTAACCCCATTATTGCGTCATTTGGCATTTCGGGCGATGGTAAAACGGCAATGATTGAAATGGCGGCTGCATCGGGTTTAGCACTTGTTCCCAAGGAGCAGCGCAATCCTTTACTCACCACAACTTATGGCACAGGTGAATTGATTCGGGCAGCGTTAAATCATGGTGTAGAAAAAATCATTCTTGGTATTGGCGGTAGTGCCACCAATGATGGCGGCGTGGGAATGCTACAAGCATTAGGTGCACAGTTTTTAGATGCCAACAATCAACCCATTGCCATGGGTGGTGCTGCGTTGGCTCATCTGGCGCGTGTGGATTACAGCAATTTAGATGCACGTTTACACAATGTGCATTTTGAAGTGGCTTGTGATGTGGATAACCCACTTTATGGCACTCATGGGGCATCTGCTGTATTTGGTTCACAAAAGGGTGCAACACCGCAAATGATACAAACCTTAGATTATGCTTTGCAACATTATGCACACGTTGTGCAGCGCGATTTAGGCAAAGATATCGCACACGTTGCTGGTGCAGGTGCGGCAGGCGGTATGGGTGCAGCTTTACTCACTTTACCCAATGTTGAGCTCAAAGCAGGTGTGCAAATTGTGATTGAAACCGTTAATTTGGCGCAGAGTGTTGCAGATGCTGATTGGGTGATTACAGGCGAAGGGCGCATGGATGCACAAAGCATACGCGGTAAAACCCCAATTGGTGTGGCGCGTATTGCAAAACAATTTGGTAAACCAGTTGTTGCTATTGTTGGCTGCTTGGGCGAGGATTACGAAATCGTGTTTAACCATGGCATTGATGCCGTGTTTCCCATTATCAGCCGCTTGGGCAGCTTAGAAGATACCCTTGCTCATGCCGAATATAATTTGATTTCTACTGCGCAGAACGTAGCGCGTTTACAGCAGTTATCGCAAAAATAAACCAAGTAGTCTCAATGGAGACTGTTTTTATCGGCTTAAGCTGCTCAAAATGAGAACAATCAAAAACGGGTTATCTCTGATATTGAGATAACCCGTTGCAGACGCTTTAAATTGTTTAGAAAGCGCTTTTAATGTGTGTGATGGTACCCACAATACCATTAATCAAGCCTAAGCCACCTGCGGCTGTGCCCATCGTGCTACGAATACCATCGTGTTTGTTTTGACGTTTTTCGCGCTCCAAAGCCAATTCTTCTGAAGTATTGGCGCGTTGGCGGCGGTGTTGTTCCAACTGAGCGCGGCTCACTTGTGCTTCTGCGCGGTTGCGACCTGCATTGATGGCTGCTGAATCATCGCCAATAGCTAAATTACCCACTGAATTAGGTGAAGTACAAGCCGCTAAAGCACCTACTAACAAAAGAGGTAAGACTAATTTTTTCATCATTATTCCCTTCATCGTTTCTATCAAAATTAATAATAATAACGGTGATTGACATTAATATTTTTACTACCTTGGTTGGCTCGTCTGATGGCTTCTGCCGCATCCATCATTTCTTCACGTTGTTCATTGCGTCGCTCGGCGCGTTCTGCACGTTCCGCGCGATTAACTGCTTCTGCATTGGCGCGCAATTCTTCAGGTGATTGATGGCTAACAAATCGTTGGTCAGCATAAGTACATGCCCCTAAAAGTGCAACTGAAACCAATAGCAATAATGTTTTTTTCATTTTGAATTTTTCCTCTTAAATGAAATGTAAAATTCCAAAAAACAATGTCAACAATGTTTATATATCTTTAATACACTATTTTTTGAGTGATGGTCAAGTCATATTAACTAAATGGTATATTTGATTCAATAAACCATGTGATGATATACAACATAATATTTAATATTTATTAAAATTCAATCTGTAATATATTATTTCAATATGTCAAACTAATTCTTTGGGGGTAAGACATCTAATAGTTCTTTTCGATGATGGTGTATCACATATTAAGCTGTTATCTTTTCTCGCTGATTGTAGGATACATGCTATATAGAAAGGACAAATAGATGCATTTTTCTCGTACCGTATTGCTAATTTTATTAGCAGGAACATCATGGTCAATTCAAGCAGCAGAGATTACCGTATCGGCAGCAGCCAGTTTAAAAGATGCGTTTAGTGAAATTGCGAAAGACTACCAAAAGAAATACCCCAATAGCAGCATTAAATTAAACACGGCGGCATCGGGTACATTGCTACAACAATTATTACAAGGTGCGCCAGTTGATGTGTTGGCAACGGCTGATGAAGCAACAATGAGTAAAGCCATCGAGCAAAAAGCCATTGATGCTGCCAGTCGCAAAACCTTTGTTCGCAATACATTGGTTTTGGTGCAACCTAAAGACAGCAAAATGCGTGTGAAAAACTTGCAAGATTTGACGCAAGAAAAAATTGACCGTATTGCGATGGGTAATCCTGCCAGTGTGCCTGCGGGTAACTATGCCAAAGCAGCTTTAGAGAAACAAGGCTTATTTGCAAGCATTCAGCCCAAACTGGTTTACAGCCAAAACGTGCGCCAAGCCTTAGATTATGTTACACGCGGTGAAGTTGATGCAGGCTTTGTTTATCGTACAGATGCTATCTTACAAGCCGATAAACTAAACATCGTAGCAACCGTACCCACCACCACGCCAGTTTCCTATCCCATTGGGATAGTCAGCAATAGCAAGCATCAAGCCGAAGCCAAACGCTTTGTTGATTATATCTTGTCTGCACAAGGGCAAACGGTATTGAAAAAATATGGATTTTCTAAACCTTAAAGCAAGACAATAAAGAAAAGCGTATCTATTTCAAGATACGCTTTTTTTATAACACCGCTAACACCGCTTGGTGAGCATGAAAAGCCGCATAAACAGCTTGTCCACAGTGTAAATCCAAACGTTCACTGCTATGTAGCGTGATGGCGGCGGTGAGTGTTAAACCATCTGATAAAGACAGGGTGATGATATTATTAACCGCACCTGTTTCAATGCGCTGTACCGTTGCGTTTAAACCATTTTCAGTCGCCAAACGAAAAGGCATCATATCCGTTAGCAACATGACCGCTGAGGCTTTAACCATCACAATCGCCGTATCTCCCACTTTAATGCCCAAATTGTCAGCCATACGCTGACTGATAAGCGCATACACCACATGAGCACCACTTTGTACCGCCACTTGGCACATACTACCCATAGGCAAAATTTCCAAAATCTGACCTGCAAATTGATTACGAGCACTGCTTTTCATCTTTGACCTTTTCCAAAATTGCATCATTCATATGCACCATAAACGTGGCGCAAGCGCGACAGAAACCACACACCCCTATCTGAAGCCTATCATGGCGCTTTCCAACTGCCTATTAGCCAATTTGCTCATAATATCATCATTAGAAAATACTATAAATTCAATGATTCAAGTGGCTATTTTACATAGAGTAAAAACTTTATAAAAAATGCTTTATGGTTACTTTTTGCGATAGGCGGTATGTTTATTTAAGTAAATCGTGATTCAAACCTATACGATTTACCATAGCACCGTGATATGATTAGCAGCTAAGGGAAGACAGCTTAATGACATAAATCCAACACATACAAAATGGCAACAACATTTGAGTATGTGTATTGTTGTCTATAATCATTATCACATATCGGGAGATATCCTTGGATTACACACTTTTAGCTGGGGCTCTGCTTGTCTTAGTTGTGATTTTAGTCTTTATCAAAGTAAAACAAGACAAAAAGCCAACTGCCATCAAAAGCAAAAACAGCCCATCAAATATCAAGCAAAAGGATAATTCAGCAAACCAAACCGCTCAAAGTGATCAATCAGACGATTGGACATCCAGTGCCAGCCAATCGGCTGAAGATGATGACAGCCAAGATTGGGAGTGGGACAGTGGCAATCTGGATGCATCCGCTACTTCAGTATCTGCACAAGAAGTAGATCCATTAACGGAATACCAAGTTTACAAACAATTTGGCTATGAAGATAAAGCCGCAGCTTCATTAGCAGGCTATTTAAACAACCTGAAAACTCCTGCG
Organism: Neisseria sp.; assembly: GCA_041855125.1. Lineage (GTDB taxonomy): Bacteria > Pseudomonadota > Gammaproteobacteria > Burkholderiales > Neisseriaceae > Neisseria. The sequence goes on from JBHADP010000008.1 coordinate 4,129, forward strand.
CCTGAAAAACTGGTTCATGAGTTGGCAGGTTTAAGTTTGCGTACCGATAATATTGATTTGCTGTCTGCCACATTAGACAGACATGCCAATGTATTATCATTGGATAGCTTGGCGGAATATATTCGTGCGGGTTTAGGTGTCGATGCCAACCATTTGGGTTTGCGCGTATTAGCGGAATCTCGCCTGAATTGGGGTATGCAAGAAGTGGCACACCAAATCGGTGAAAAAACAGGCTTGGATGATTCTGACACCGACAGCAGCCATGCCGCCCCCACCTTGCAAATTACCATGGGTACCGAAGGTACGCATGTTAAACGCATGGGTAAATCCTTGCCATTGATTGTAGGTCGTGGCAGAAGCGATGTTCCCGATATGACCGAAGAGGAAATGGGTGCAGTATTAGGCTTTGTGAAGCCTGAAAAGTCTACTAAATTATTGAAAAATCAATTAGACTATGAAACTGCTTTGCAACAATATAACCGCGCCATTCAAAAATCAGCCAAACCTGCTGGTTTGATTATTGATGCCTTAAAATTAGACTACCAACATGCTCAAATCAATGAATTTGCAGCTCATTTATGGAAGCTGTATTATTCATTAGGACAACATGGTCGTCAGGTAAAAGAGCGCATGTTGGGTTGGGGATACAGCTTAGGTCAGCATGAAATGTTTGACAAATTAGAGCGTTCTCCTTCTGAACAAAAAATTCGTGAAATTGGTTTGGCAAAAGGTTACTTGCAGCCCACTACCCGCCAAATCAAAGCCAAATACCGTGAGTTGGTGCAACGCGATGATTCCATTTTAAATCAAAGCAGTTCACCTGCAGAAGTGGCTTTAAAAGAGGTAGAATCTTTGCTGATGTACGGTCAGTTGGAACAAGCCATTGCAACTTTAGAACAATCCGTATTGCAATACCCGCAAGAGTCACAGTTGTACATTATGTTGTTTGATTTGTACGAACGTTCTGAAGACTGGTCACGTTTGGAGCAATTCCTAAGATTACTCCGTGATCGTGAGTCAAGCTTGCCTGAGGAAGTAGTATTGGCGATGAGTCAGTTACTGCAACGTGTTAATCGTAGTTCTATATAAAAATTAAAGAGCATTAAATAATGGATAGTCTGTTACCTAAAGTTAAGACAGTGCGGGTGATGTTGCAAGAAATGGGTGAGCAGCAAAACGCTGTGTTCCGTATGGCATTTAAAATGCACAACACCACAAACTATGAAATTATTGACCAAAATTCAGCAAATCAGCCTGATATGGTTTTAGTAGATATTGATGGGAAACGCGGCATACAACCATGGCATGAAATGAGACAAACTTACCCGGGTATTCCAGTGGTGATATTTTCGGCTCACGAACCGCCTGTTACTGCACCTTATTTGCCCAAACCAATTAAATTTGATACTTTGTTTCCCATTTTGCGCAGCCTAACACAAGGTGGAAACATCGTTGAAGCCAAAGCGGCGGCTGCGCCTGCTGGCGACCACAACCCCAATACCGTGGCATCGACAACAAATGATGCCGCTCGCAAAACCAGTATTCGCCGTTTTAATCCCCAACGTGGCTTATTAGGTGCATTGAAAAATGCCAGTGAACGTTCAGAAGATACGGCAGTATTGGTGGGTGGTAAGCCCGTATTAATCGTTTTCCCTAGCATTCAACGCGTTTTGCTGACAGTTAGTGCAGAAGATTTAGAAAAAATGTGCCAAGATGACCATTTGGTCGTGGTATGTAAAGCAGTACCTGATAATCCGCAATGGAAAGAAAAAGCCAAAGTAACCATCATGTCTTGCTTATGGCAGATGGCAATTTGGACAGCACAAGGTCGATTGGCTTACCCCATGACACCACAAACCGTGTTTACTCTGAAACGTTGGCCCAACCTAACCCGTTTGGCACCTGTGCCAGAATCCATGCGCTTATCCGCTTTTTTAACCAAAACATCAGTCAATTTGAATGTATTATATAAAGTAATGCCGTTGGAAATGCCTGATATTCTAAATTATTTGGCAGCTACCTACGCAACAGGCTATTTAGCCACCGATAATGAATTTGCAACACAGGAAAACAAAGATTTGGTTACTGGCACCATGAATGTTAGCAGTAATGCGCCAGAAGATGATCAAATGTCTAAAAACGCTCAGAACACAGTTAATTCGCAACATACCGAATCGCGTGGTTTACTACAACGGTTGATGCGAAAACTGTCAGGTAAGTAAGGGAATAAAGTAGAATGAAAGAAAATAAAATTATTTTTACCGGACCTGTTGGTGTAGGTAAGACAACCGCAATCGGGACAATCTCAGACGATCCACCTGTACAAACGGATGCGCGCGCTTCTGATATGACAGCTGTACGCAAAGGCTACACAACCGTAGCAATGGACTATGGTGTGATTCGTTTAGATGAAGACACCAAAGTGCATTTATACGGCACACCTGGTCAAGAGCGGTTTAACTTTATGTGGGAAATCTTAAGCCGCGGTAGTATGGGTTTAATCTTGTTGTTGGATAATACCCGTACCAATCCTTTAAAAGATTTGAAATTCTTTTTAGATGCTTTTAAAGATTTATTGAAAACAGCACCATTGGTGGTGGGTGTAACCAAAATGGATGTGCGCTCGTTACCTAGCGTAGATGTATATCAAAAATATTTAGCACAAAACAACTTTAACGTGCCTGTATTTGAAGTAGATGCTCGACAAGAAGAGGACGTTAAGCAATTGGTAAGTGCCATGCTGTTTTCAATTGATCCGGGCTTAGAGGTATAACATGGACGCAACATTGTCTTTACAATCAAATTTATATCCGCGCATTACGCCAGCAGGTGCGTACTATGCGGTTTCCAGTCAAGCACCCAGTGCCAGCCGTACCTTATTGTATGGCTTATTGCGTGCTTCCACTATGGAAACCGTAAGCACCGAAAAACTGTTGGCATGGGCGGATACCAACGATATCAATACCGCTTTAAACCTATTATATCGTTTGCAACGCCTAGAATTTCTGTATGGCGATGAACAGCCAGCAGGTGAAGAATTTAACATGACCGATGAACAGTTGCCTGAATTATTAGAGCAACTTTCTAGTGTGGGCAAAGCCTTATTGGCAGATGGCAATGGTTTATATTTTGCCAATGCAGGCTTTCACCATGAAGCTGCAGAAGAAGTGGGCGTAATGGCAAGTGAAGTTGCCGCTTTGGGAGAGCGCCATCAACTTCTGGTTAAAAATAACCTCAATATTCACCATAATGCTTGGGGTATTTGCGACCCTTCAGGTCAAACAGAACTGACCTTCTTCCCCCTATATGCGGGCAGAACCAAATTAAATTTAGTAGTAGCGGGCACACCCGACTTAAATAAAGAAGCCTTTGTTTCATTAATTAAAGTGTTGTGTAACCGTTATTCTCGTTAAGACAAAAAAACGCATTTATCTTGATATGGGACATAAAGATAGCAAATTGGTGTTGTGAAATAAAAATAACGTGCTTTACTATTTCGACTACCAATTCGGGCGTTTTACTCAAATTAAATAAATTGGAAATAAAAACATGCGTGAACAACTTTTGATTTCTGTTTTAAGCGATCTCAATGCGACATCAACAGATATTATCGCCTCCGCCGTCATTTCCACAGACGGCTTACCTATTGCAACCCTGATTCCAAAAGACTTGGATCAAGACCGTGTTGGCGCCATGTCAGCAACCTTATTGGCGCTGGGCAACCATGCGGCACACGAACTGAACTGCGGTGATTTAGACCAAGTGATGGTAAAAGGCAAAACAGGCTATATTCTCTTAAACCAAGCGGGTTCAGATGCCGTATTAGCCTTGATTGCAAAAGAAAGTGGCAAATTAGGCTTAATCCTACTCGATGCCAAACGCGCGGCAAAATACATTGCCGATGCACTCTAAAAAAACACAATCAAAAAAAGCACCTAACCCAATTAGGTGCTTTTTCACATCAAAACAATTAATCTAAATTACCCAAAATAATGCGTAAAATACGGCGTAAAGGCTCGGCAGCACCCCACAATAACTGATCACCTACCGTAAAGGCACTGATATATTCACCGCCCATACCCAATTTACGAATACGACCAACAGGAACAGTCAGTGTACCCGTTACCGCAGCAGGCGTTAAATCATGAATTGAAGCCTCTTTCTGATTCGGAACCACTTTCACCCAATCATTCGCACCAGCTAACAAAGCCTCAATTTCCTCTATAGGCAAATCCTTTTTCAGTTTCAAAGTAATCGCCTGACTGTGGCAACGCATCGCTCCCACACGCACACACAAACCATCAATCACAATCGGATTTTGAGTGCCCAAAATCTTATTGGTTTCCACGCCACCTTTCCATTCCTCTTTCGATTGACCATTGCCCAAATCAGCATCAATCCAAGGAATCAAACTACCCGCTAATGGCACACCAAAATTCTCTTTTGGATAAACATCACTGCGTAGAAAATCCGAAACCTTGCGGTCAATATCCAAAATCGCACTGGCAGGATTCGCCAATTCCTCTGCAACTTCCGCATGAATTGCCCCCATACCACTGATTAACTCACGCATATTTTTCGCACCTGCGCCAGAAGCCGCCTGATACGTCATACTGGTTGCCCATTCCACCAAACCATTTTGGAACAAACCGCCTAAAGCCATCAACATCAGAGAAACCGTACAATTACCACCAATATAATTCTTCACCCCATTTTGCAAACCTTGATTAATCACATCACGATTCACAGGGTCTAACACAATAATCGCATCATCATTCATCCGTAAAGACGAAGCCGCATCAATCCAATAACCCTTCCAGCCACTATCACGCAAAGGCTGAAAAACCGCCTTCGTATAATCGCCCCCTTGGCAAGTAACCACAATATCCATCTTCGCCAACTCAGCGACATCATTTGCATCTAACAAAACCTGCGCCGCTTGACCAAAATCAGGTGCAGCACCGCCTACATTAGAAGTCGTAAAGAAAAACGCCTCAGGAATATGCGCAAAATCATTTTCCTCTTGCATACGTTGCATCAGCACAGAACCTACCATGCCACGCCAGCCAACAAAACCCACTTTCATTCAAATTACTCCCATTTTTCTAACAAAAATCCCTTTTTAAACCTACTTACCTTAAAAGTAAAGCCTTTTAATAACCTATAAACAATATCAATCCACGGTCAATAAAATAAAATAAATAAA
>JBHADP010000009.1:0-10055 GCA_041855125.1 Neisseria sp.
TACGCCACGAATTAACACCAAGATAATAAAAAATACGGGTACCACCCACACTTTCTCAGGTGTTCCCCAAATCATATAGGTGAATTGTGCTTTCCAATTTTGCACGGTGGCAACAATGCCTGTGGCGGTGCTGAGTTCGGGCGGAGCGGTTGGAGCGGCAAAACCCTGATTGACTAAAGGTGCAATAAAAGCAGCCAGATAGCTTTCGGTTGCGGCAACGCCAAAGATGGCAAGTAAGGCGAAAACAATACGGGTTTTATAAGGGCGTATGTATTTCATCAGCCGCATAAAGTTATGCGAATCTTCTTTGGTGAACAGTCCGAAAGTGAGTTTTTCTATCATATTATCAATCTTATGGGTTGAAGCAGCGTGTGATTGAGGGCAGGGGCAAGATGAGTTGAAGCGAAGAAATGAGCAGACGGTCATCACGTTTGTAGTCAGACCGTCTGGGGAAGGTTTATGCTTGCTTGAGCAAGGGGAAACCCAGTTTTTCGCGGCTTTCAACAAATTTTTGCGCCACGATGCGGCTTAAGGCGCGAATGCGACCGATATAAGTGGCGCGTTCGGTAACGGAAATGGCACCGCGTGCGTCGAGTAAGTTGAATGTGTGTCCTGCTTTGAGCACCAATTCGTAGGCAGGTAGGGCAAGCGAGGCATCTTCAACGGCTAGAAGGCGTTTGGCTTGGGCTTCGTAGTCGTTAAATTGGCGCAACAGCCATTCGGCATCGCTGTATTCAAAATTATAAGTGGATTGTTCTACTTCGTTTTGATGGTAAACATCGCCATAAGTGATGGTTTGCCCGTCTAAGGTGTTTGCCCATACCAAATCATAGACGTTTTCTACGCCTTGTAGATACATGGCAAGGCGTTCAATACCATAGGTGATTTCGCCTAATACAGGGGTGCAGTCAATGCCGCCTACTTGTTGGAAATAGGTAAATTGGGTAACTTCCATGCCATTGAGCCACACTTCCCAGCCCAAGCCCCATGCACCTAGTGTGGGGTTTTCCCAGTCGTCTTCTACAAAACGGATGTCGTGTTCAAGAGGGGAAATGCCTAATTCACGCAAGCTGTCTAGATACAATTCTTGGATGTTTTCTGGAGCAGGCTTGAGGGCAACTTGGAATTGGTAATAGTGTTGGAGGCGGTTGGGGTTGTCGCCATAGCGACCGTCTTTGGGGCGGCGGCTGGGTTGAACATAGGCTGCAAACCAAGGCTCTGGACCTAAGGCGCGTAAGCAGGTGGCGGGGTGGCTGGTGCCTGCGCCCACTTCCATATCGAAAGGTTGGATGATGGTGCAGCCGCGTTCAGCCCAGAAAGTTTGCAATTTGAAGATGATTTGTTGGAAGGTGAGCATGATATTTTTGGTAAAAGAAATACGCTAAAGAGCGGTATTTTACTGTTTTAGTAGGGTTTTGAATAGTTCTTGCTGTGGTGATGCTCAATTTTGGTTATAATATGAAAAGTTTTGTCTAAATAGAGCGAGTGTGTGTATTGTGGCTCGCTTCAGTTCAGTTTGTTTAACAGGAGGAAAGTTATGTCGGGTAATCATGATGAAGAAAATAAAGAGCAACGCATTGGCTTGTGGTTGGCTGGTGGTGCGGCGGCTTTATCGGTGTTGATTATTTTGTTTTATGCGATTTGGGGCTGGGAAACAGGTAAGATTGAAGGTTCGCCTGATTATGGTAAAACGGCTTCGGCTGAAGTGGCAGCTTCGGCAGCCGTGGCTTCTGAAGCGACTGCCTCTGCTCCTGTGGCACAAGCGGCTTCTGAAGCAACTGCCTCTGCCCCTGTGGCACAAGCGGCTTCTGCGCCTGCGGTAGCTTCTGCACCTGTGGCAGCCGTGGCATCAGCAGTTGCACCTGTACAAGCGGCTTCGGAAGCTAAGGCTTCTGCACCAGCAACTGCGCCACAAGCAGCAGAAAAACCTGCTTCTGCACCTCAAGCAACGGCTTCAGCCGCAACTGCCCCTACGCCTGTGGTGGCAAGCAGCCCTGCGGCGGTGATTTTGGCAGATACTGCCCCTGCTGATGCGGATACCGCGCAAGTGGTGGTAGATAAGGGTGTAGTGAAATTTTATTTTGCCATCGGTAAAGCCGATTTAGCCAAAGGCGCACAAGCTGCTTTGAAAGATGTGTTGGAAGGCGTGAAAGCAGGTAAGAAAGCGGTGATTTCTGGCTATCACGACAGCACAGGCAATGCAGCGCAAAATCAAGAGTTGTCTAAACAACGGGCTTTTGCCGTGCGTGATGCTTTGTTGCGTTTTGGTGTGCCTGAAAAACAAATTGAATTGCGTAAACCTGTGAATGCAGAAGCAGGTAAAAGTGCAGAAGCACGCCGTGTAGAAGTGGTGTTGGAATAAGCCACGTTGGTATCAGTCATCTTGCCCCTGTTATGTGCAACAGGGGTTTTTCAATGGGCGAATGGGGGAGTAGAATGCCCTCTTGTTGCCAATATTGTCAATCATGATTAAAGGATAAAACATGAGTAACCAGACCATTTTGCAAAATTTGCCCGTGGGCGAAAAAGTGGGCATTGCCTTTTCAGGCGGTTTAGATACTTCAGCCGCTTTATTGTGGATGAAACTCAAAGGTGCGTTGCCTTATGCTTATACGGCAAATTTGGGGCAACCCGATGAAGAGGATTACAACGCAATTCCCAAAAAAGCGAAAGAATATGGCGCGATTGAAGCGCGTTTGATTGATTGCCGTAGCCAGTTGGCACATGAAGGGATTGCTGCGATTCAATGTGGTGCGTTTCATGTTTCTACGGGTGGAGTAACGTATTTCAACACCACGCCTTTGGGTCGTGCGGTAACAGGTACCATGCTGGTGTCTGCCATGAAAGAAGACGAGGTGAATATTTGGGGCGATGGCAGCACCTATAAAGGCAACGATATTGAACGCTTCTACCGCTATGGTTTGCTGACTAACCCGAGTTTGCGTATTTACAAACCTTGGCTAGACCAAACCTTTATTGATGAATTGGGTGGTCGCCAAGAGATGAGTGAATTTTTGATTGCCAATGGTTTTGACTACAAAATGTCGGTAGAAAAAGCCTATTCCACCGATTCCAATATGCTGGGCGCTACGCATGAAGCCAAAGATTTGGAGTTTTTAAACAGTGGCATCAAGATTGTAAAACCGATTATGGGCGTGGCATTTTGGGATGAAAATGTGGCGGTGCCTGCGGAAGAAGTGCGCGTCCGTTTTGAAGAAGGCGTGCCTGTGGCATTGAATGGGCAAGAGTTTGCCGACCCTGTTGCGCTGTTTTTAGAAGCCAATCGCATTGGTGGTCGTCATGGTTTGGGTATGAGCGACCAAATTGAAAACCGCATTATTGAAGCCAAATCACGCGGTATTTATGAAGCACCGGGGATGGCGTTATTGCATATTGCTTATGAACGCTTGGTAACGGGTATTCATAATGAAGACACCATCGAGCAATATCGTATGAATGGTTTGCGTTTGGGCAGATTGTTGTATCAAGGTCGTTGGTTTGATTCACAAGCCCTGATGTTGCGTGAAACTTCGCAACGCTGGGTGGCAAAAGCCATTACAGGCGAGGTTACTTTAGAATTGCGCCGTGGTAACGATTATTCTATTTTAAACACCGAATCGCCTAATCTGACTTATGCGCCTGAGCGTTTGAGCATGGAAAAAGTGGAAAACGCCGCCTTTACACCTTTAGACCGCATTGGTCAATTAACCATGCGTAATCTGGATATTGTGGATACCCGCGCGAAATTGGGTATTTATTCGCAAACAGGTTTATTGCAACTGGGTGAAGGTTCGGTTTTACCGCAGTTGTCGCAGCAGAAATAAGATAAAAACGGTAGGTGTGATGCCTACCGTTTTTTTATGCCCAATATTGATAGGCAATATATAAAAAAACATAGCGTCCGATTTTGGCACAACTGACCAACAGTAAAAATCGCCACCATGTTTCTTTAAACACGCCTGCGATTAAAGTTAAAGGGTCGCCAATAATGGGCAACCAACTTAACAGTAAGGTATATACGCCATAGCGATGATAATATTCAGCCGCTTGTTGTCTATGCTTGGCAGAGATGGGAAACCAAGTGCGATGTTGAAACCGCTCTATATGCCAACCCAAACCATAATTGATACACGAACCCAAAATATTGCCCACGCTGGCAGCCGTTAATAAGCCAAGCGCGGAATCCTGTTGTGTTGCCAAGAAGCCCAATAACATGGCTTCCGACTGCATGGGCAACAAAGTGGCAGCTAACAATGCGCTGCCAAACAAAATCAGATACGACAAAAGCGTTTACCGCATACTTCGCTGACGGCGTGTTTCACTTAACACCATGCCCGCGCTCACCGACACATTCATGCTTTCCACCGTGCCAAACATCGGTATCGACACCAATTCATCACAGTGCTCACGTGTGAGGCGGCGCATGCCTTCGCCTTCGTTGCCCATCACCCAAGCCACGCTTTGTGGTATGGTGTAATGATATAAATCGCTGTTACCGCCCATATCTGTCCCCACAATCCAAATGCCATATTCTTTTAACTCGCGTAAGGTGCGCGCTAAATTGGTTACGGTGATATACGGCACGGTTTCGGCTGCTCCACATGCCACTTTGCTCACGGTAGCATTTAAGCCTGCGCTTTTGTCTTTGGGAGCAATCACAGCATGAACGCCCATGGCATCGGCAGTTCGCAAACACGCGCCTAAATTGTGTGGGTCGGTGATGCCATCTAATACCAATAACAAAGCAGGTTCGCGTAAATTGTCTAGCACATCTTCCAAATGGACATGGTTTTTAGACGCATCAATAAACCCCACCACGCCTTGATGACGTGCGCCTTTGCTGATGGTGTTTAAACGCTCTAATGAAACAAAATGCAAACGCACGTTTTCTTGGCTGGCTTTTTCCAATACTTCGCGGCTACGGGCATCGGTTTTGCCCTCTTGTAAATACAGTTCAACTAGGCTTTGGGGGTTTTGCCACAAACGGGCATTGATGGCGTGGAAGCCGTAAATCAATCGTTGATTTGACATAAGGTCTTTCGGGAAAAATGGTTCACTATATCATATTTTAAGGCAGGCTTTCGCCCCATGGTTTTTTCTGCCAATGAAAGCGATGGGTTTTAAACGGCTGTGCTTGCACTTTATCGCTGCCATCTAATTTAAACTGCCATGCACCTTGATAATCGGTACGCAGTAAAGTGATGCGATGTTGGGCTAAACGCTGCTGTACTTCTTGGGCAGGGTGGCGGTAAAGATTACCAAAGCCGCTTGATGCGATGCCATATTGTGGTGCAACGGCTGCTAAAAAAGCAGGGCTGGAAGAGTGTTTGCTGCCATGATGTCCCAATACCAGCACTTGGCTATAAAGATGTTCGCCATAGTGTTGTACTAACAGGTGTTCACTGGTTTGACCCAAATCGCCTGTTACCAAAAACGCGGCTTCGCCTGCGATAACCCGCAACACACAACTGCGGTCATTGTCTTTTTGTCCTGCAAACTGGGGAACTTGTAAAAATTCAAAATGCACACCGTCCCATTGCCATGATTGGGCGTGTTGGCAAGATTGCGCGTGGGGGTAAAATTCGGGCTGTCCTGCCCAAGTTTGACGGGGACGTAAGGCTTGTTGTACGGCTTGTGCGCCGCCATCGTGGTCGTCATCATGATGCGACAAAACCAAGGCATCAAGGCGTTGTATGCCTGCTGCGCGAATGCTGGGAATCACTTGCATCTGTGCGATGCCTGCTGTGCTTGTGTCAAATAATAATTGTTTGTGGGCGGTTTGAAAAAGAATCGCCAAGCCTTGCCCAGCATCAAAAACAGTAATATGAGCTTGACCTTGTGTTGGGGCAGGCGGACGATAGCCGATAAATCCCATTAAGATGATACAGGCTAAGGGTTTCAAGCCCGCACCGCGCGGCAATAAAACGATGCCTACGGCGATAAGTGCCAACAGTAGAAGCGGTATGGGTGCGCTGGCAATGCTCCATTCGGGCGCATATTCACTCAACCACACCAAAGTGCGTAAGGTGTATTCCGCTAAACAAGCTGCCAACCATTGCACAGGATAAAACGGCAAGAGTGAACCCAATAAGGCTAAGGGAACGAGTACCCATGAAAACCACGGAATCGCGATAACATTAACCACAGGGCTGGCAATCGGTAACGCCGCAAACAAAAAGCCCACCACCACAATCGACATCACTGTCGCCGACCATTGGCTACGAATCGCCAAATGCCAACCGCGTTCTTCTAAACGCCACGAACCCGACCACAACAGCGCGGCAACCAAGCCAAATGATAACCATGTTCCCACTGCTAATAAGGCAGTGGGGTCAAACAACAGCACCAAGCCCAAGGCAAACCACCAACCGCGCCATGCTGAGACGCTGCCGCCTGTTATCCAACCCACAGCCACTGCTGTGAGCATCAATAAAGAGCGTAACGTGGGTACGGCAAAACCGGCTAAACCTGAATACACGGCAGCCGCCGCCAAGCCTGTTAATAACACGATTGTACGCGGTCGGGCGATGGAAATCGGCAAAATACGCAACAGCCATTTGGCAATACCTGCCACTAATAATGCCACCATGCTCACATGCAAACCCGAAATGCTGACCAAATGGTTTAAACCCAATGGGCGAAACGCTTGCCACAGCTTATCCGATAGCGCACTTTGTTCCCCAATACTTAACGCACGCATCAGGGCAATGCCATCACGCCATTCTGCATGGGGTAATTGTTGCCATGATTGGCTCACCGTTGCTCGCCCGATTAATAAAACATCGTGCCATGCTGCTGGCTCTAAGGCTTGTCGTTCTTTGCCTACTGAGCCTGCCGCATCAATACCACGCGCCAATGCCCATGCTTCACGGTCAAAACCGCGTGGATTGACTTCGCCTATGGGGGCGCGTAAACGAGCGGTGATGCGCCATTGGCTGCCTGCTGCCCAATCGCGTTGATGATAATCGGATAACAATACCCGATAGCGTTTGCCTGTGTGGTCGTGGGCTTGGGCAAGAAAGCTCACCCGTTTGTCATCGCGTTGTGGCAAATCCATCACTTTGATATGAAGAGCAATGGTTTGCCTGTGTTCGGTAACTGCCCATTGCTGTTGTACTGCTTGCTGTGTGCGCCATGCGCCATAGCCCAAGCCGAATAATAAAATTGGTAGCCACCACAATCTGCGCCATCGCCATGCCAAACCCAGTAGGCATAAAAAAGCTGCCCCCCAGAGCCACCAAGCGGGCAGGGTGGGCAGCGTAAAGGATAAACCTACGCCTAAAATCCATACAGGTAAGGCATAACGGCGCATGGGATTTATCCTGTGTTGTCTTTGCGGATTAAGATACGGCGTTTACCATTCACATCAGCAGGCGAAATCACATCGGCTTCTTCTAAGGCTTCCATGAGCGTTGCCGCGCGGTTATAGCCCACATTTAAATTGCGTACCAATAAAGAAGTGGTGGCGCGTTGTGCTTCCAACACCAGCGCAACTGCCTCATCAAACAAGGGGTCGGTATTGGCATTGGGGGTCAGCGTATTATTGATTTCGGTTGCTGCTTCGCCTGTGAGCAAGCCATCTAAATAATTGGGGAAGGCTTGTTGGGCGATATAAGCCACCACTTGTTGCACTTCTGTTTCGCTGACCCAAGGGCTTTGCAAACGAATGGGGTCGGCATAACCAGGGTATTGCAATAAGCAATCGCCATCACGCAATAAACTTTCTGCGCCTGCTTGGTCAAGAATGGCACGGCTGTCGATTTTGCTTTCTACGGTAAACGCCATGCGCGTGGTGATATTGGCTTTTAAATTACTGGTCAGCGTGTTCACATTTGGATATTGAGTGGACAATATCAAATGGAAACCCACTTTGCGCCCTTTTTTCACCAAGCGGGTTAAATCTTGCTCCAATTTGGGGTGTTCTCGCAGGTTTAAATCAGCCAATTCGCTGATAATCAGAACAACCGTAGGGCAGTTTTCCAGAAAATCAGGCTTATCGGGATTGCGACTAAAGGGGTTGAGCAAATTGCGGTTTTGCTGTTTGGCATCGTTGAGTTTGTGGTTAAACTCGGTTAAGTTGCTGGCGCCAAAATGTTCTAATAGGCGCAAGCGTCTGTCCATTTCTGCCAAACACCATTGAATCGAAGCAATGCTTTCGTTGAGCTGATGGGCAACAGGGCAGAGTAGATGCGGCAGGTTGTTGTAAAGTGCCAAAGATTGGCGTGGAGAATCCAACATAATCAAACGCACTTCATCAGGCGTGGCGCGATACAAAAGCGACAAAATTAAGCTATGCAAACACACGGTTTTGCCCGATTGCTCCATGCCTGCAATCAATACATTGGGCATTTTTGCTAAATCGCCCACCACCGCACCGCCTGCGATGTCTTTACCTAAAGCAATGGTTAATAAGGAAGAGGATTGTTCAAAAGCAGGCGCTGCCATGATGTCATGCAAACTGACGGTTTGGCGTTGGGCATTGGGTAATTCAAGCCATAATGTATGGTCGCCCACCGCGCGTTCCACAATACGCAAAGTGGGGGCGTTTAATAAATAGCCCAATTCTTCTACACGCGGCAAAATATGGCGACTTTTTACTCCGCGATTGGGTTTAATTTCAAAACAGGTAATGGTTGGACCTGAAACCGCACTTATCACATCCACCGCCAATTCTAATTGAGCAAAAGCAGCTTCAATTTGCTCGGCAGTTTGCTGTAAAACTTGCGGGTCGGCAGCATGAGCGGCGTGAGACGAGGTGTTTAATAAAGATAAGGGCGGAGTACGATAGCCATCGGGTACAAAAGATTTGATGCCATTGACCGTTTGTTCATTGCCACCATCTTCCAATACTACCCATTCTTCTTCAGCAGAAAAGGCTTGGGCAACGGTTTGCGCTTTGCGCTCGCGATTGCTGCTGTTGTTAAACAAAGGCTCAATGGGTTGGCTGGCGATATGGTGTGCTTCTTGAATGGTGCGACGATTGTTTTTAATCAGCGCGTTCTCTTTATTGCTTGCCAATTTGTCGCGACACCATTGAATGGCTTGTTGAAGCAGTTGAAACAGGCGTTTCCATGCGATTTGCCCTAAGCATAGCATGGCAATCAGCGTTACAGCTGCCATCACAACAATGCCTGCGGTGCGTCCGATGGTATTCTCGATGGCTTGCCCAAACAACACGCCTACCAAACCGCCCGCACCAGCAGGCAATGATTCATCAAAACGCTGTTGCCAAAATAAATATTCACCAATCGGGCTACACAACAATAAAGCGAGTAAACTTAATGAACCCAACCAATAACGATAAGGTTGAGTGGCATAGCGTTTAAGTGGGCGCAGGTTTTTCCATAAAAATATCACGGCTGCCACCAAGAGCCACCAAAACGAAAAGCCAAACAAATAATAGCCTATATCCGCAACATAAGCGCCCAGAGGCCCTGCCAAATTGTGAACATCATATCCCCAAGGAATACTGCGCGACCAAGCAGGGTCGTCCATGCGAAACGTGATTAACGCAATGGCAGTAAACAATAAAAAGATTAAACTCAAGAGCCATAAAGTATCATTGACAATATTGGCAATACGGATATTGCTGTGGGCAGGTTCGCTATCATCTAAGAAAAAGCTGGTTTGGGGCGCGGTCGGCTCATCACGCCGAATGATTACTTCTGGCGTAGGACGAGGCGAACGAACCGTTTTGCGTGGAGTGGATTGAATGGTTTCAGATGTCATCTTGCATCATTAAGCAATGAAAAAGAAACATTTTATCTGATTTTGCCCGTTCTGGGCATGATGAAATGCTAAGCACGTTGGCACAAGAAAAAACCGCTTATCCCATGCGACTCGGATAAGCGGTTATGTAATTCAAAAGCGTTGTTTTATTCGGCTGCTTCAGGCTTAGGTTCACGCGCAGGGGCTTCAATCAAAGCCTTAATCGACAAACGCACACGACCACGGTCATCTACTTCTAAGGCTTTCACATTCACCGTTTGACCCACTTGCAAATAGTCGCCTACATTCTTCACGCGCTCATGGGCGATTTGGCTGATATGCACCAA
>JBHADP010000010.1:0-10438 GCA_041855125.1 Neisseria sp.
AGGCGTAACATTGATTTCACTCATAGGCGCATCATCGCCACTCTCATTCATTGAACCAAATGCCATCGTTGATTACTCCTTATGATTTTTCAACACTTGAACGTGCAAATCATGGGCAAAAGCGTGCAAATCTTGTCCCAACGTTTTATTACCGCGTACCAAAAAGTTATACGCCAACACCGCAGGAATCGCCACAAACAAACCTGCTGCTGTTGCCACCAACGCCTCGCCAATCGGACCTGCCACAGCCGCAATACTCATTTGACCACTTTGACTAATATTAATCAGCGCGTGATAAATCCCCCACACCGTACCAAACAACCCAATAAAAGGAGCAGACGAACCAATGGTTGCCAGCGCCGTTAAACCGCCCTCAAAGCCCCGCATAATTTGCGCCATATTATGATGAATTTGACGCAACAAATACTGACTCAACGGCACACCTGATGACAAATCCGTATCCTTATTGCGATTGTAAAACTCACTGGCTTTGAGCGCATCCAACAACATCTCGCTCATAGGTGAATCCGTGTTTTGCGCAATTTGAGTGGCTTCATCCAACGATTTTGCTGCCCAGATTTTATCTTTCACCTGAGCATTAGCCTTTTTAGCAGCACGCAACTTAATGGCGCGTACCACAATCACCGTCCAAGTAATCACACTCATCAACACCAAGGTTAAAAACACACCAATCAAGACAAAATCGCCTGATTCAAACACTAAACCTAAATTCATGCTTTCATTTCCATATCATTAATCTAATTTAAACGTAACAGGCACACGGAATTCCGTCCATTGCGAAGCATTAAAATGACCATTTTGAGCCGCTTGACGCGCAGCACGGTCTAAACGCGAATGACCACTGCCTTTCGCCACCTTCACACTTTGCACCTTACCACCTGGAGCAACCAGCACACTCAACACCACCGTGCCTTCCTCACCATTTTCTTCCGACATTGGTGGATAAGGTGGACGAGGAATCGAACCGGCTGCACGAACAGGATTGCTGGCGCTGCTGCCTTTACCACCGCCTTCACCCTCACCCGAGCCAGAGCCCTTTCCTTTCCCTTCGCCCGAGCCAGAACCACTGCCCTTACCTTTACCCTCGCCGCTGCCTTCTCCCTTGCCTTCGCCTTTACCTTTACCTTCACTATTGCCACTACCGCCTGCTTTACCATCAGCATGCTTACCCTTGCCCTCGCCACTGCCTTTCCCTTCAGGTGCAGTATGAGCAGGGGCTTTCGCAGGTGCAGCATCTTCTGCTTTAGCCGCAGCAGGTTTAGATTCAGGTTTTGGTTCAGACTTGGCTTCCGCTTTAGGAACGGGTTTGGGCTCAGGCTTAGGTTCAGGCTTGTCCTCTACCTTAGCCACAGGTTTAGGCTCAGGTTTAGGCTCAACCTTAGGTTTAGGTTTTTCCACAGGCTTAGGCTTCTCTTCTGCCACACGCATATCCGCCTGTTTTTGCTGCGTAACCACTGCTTTCACCTTAGGTGCTTCAGGCTTAATCGCAGGTTTAGGAGCTTCCGCTTTCGGCTTGGGAACAGGAACAGGCGGCGGTGGAACAGGTTTGGGTGGGGGGGGCGCGGGCGCAGCCTCAACAGCAGGCGCAGGCTCACCGCCACCTGCTTCGCCTCCTCCACCCAATTCGCTTAAATCCACAAATTGAATGTCTTCCACCACCACAGGTTTGGGCGGTGTCATTTTCCATAGCCCTGCCATCATGCCAATGTGCAATAAAAGCATGATGGTAAAGGTTGTTGGGGTTAAAAGTTGTTCATTTTTCATAGGGATGCTATGCTAATAAAAATTATTCCTGTTTGCAAGAAATTTCTTATCATTTTCATGTAAATCGAATAAAAAAAAGAACAAAATCTTATATAGACTTTGTTCTTCAGATTGAGCAAAACAATGGCGATACAGGCTAACGCTTATGCCAACGGCGGTCGGCGAATAAAGACCACGCCAATAAAACATTTAATTGAAATAAATTAATCAATAATACACCTTTGCCAATTTGCAACAACGTCCACCCTCCCACCACAGGTTGATGAATAATCCGTTCATAATGCAACACCAAATAATACAACGCCACCAGCCACAATAACCAAGTAATACTAAAAATCAGCAAGCTCTTAGCACTAATGGTCATATTAGGGTTGCGTACCTTATTAATCACCATTAAATCGCGTAAATCGCGAGATTTCTCATTCAGCATTATTGCACTCCCCTATCTGGGCTCACCCACCGCGCAGGGCTGGTACGGTCGCGCAATAAAGCACGCGGAAAACCGTGCATTAAAGTAATGCTATTAATCAACCAAAACGCATAGGGATACCAAATACAGCTTAAAAAATAGCGAAACAAATTGCTTTCATAACGGCTATCAATAAACATACTGACCGAAAATTGCAGCAAAAACATCATAAACGTCATCACTGCCGTTACTTCAAAAGTGAGAAAATACGACCAATCGCCTTGCAACATTCGCGACACGCCTTCTAAACTCAAAAACAATAAGGCATACGCCCACACCAGCGTCATTAAGTATTCAAAATATAAAGGCCATAAACGGAAATTGCGCCAATGCCACATGGCTTTAAAATATTTCAACATCACTTCTGCCCCACCTTGCGCCCAGCGTAAACGCTGTTTGTATAAACCATGCACGGTTTCAGGCATCAATACCCAACATAAGGCGCGTGGCTCATAAGCGATGTTATATCCTGCGGTTTGCGCTTTCCAAGTGATGTCGATGTCTTCTGTCATCATGTTTTCACTCCAACCGCCCAATTCTCGCAACATATCGCGCCGTAAACACATAATCACTCCCGACATGGTGAATAATGTTCCCAACACGCTTTGTGAGCGTTTGATTAAGCCAATAATGGAGCTAAACTCGGCTACTTGTAAACGCCCCAACACGGTGCTGCGATTGCGAACGCGCGGATTTCCAGTTAAGCCCCCCAAGGTTTCATCACGCTCTAAGGTTTGCACCATATAGGCTAAGGCGTTGTAATCCAAAATAGAATCGCCATCAATGCCCACAATGTATTTACCCCGCGCATAACGTAAACCCAGATTCATAGCCGAGGCTTTGCCTCCGTTTTCTTGGGTTAAAACCACGATTTTTTCGGCTTGCAATGCCCAATCGCGAATGATTTGTAAGGTGTTATCGCGGCTGCCATCGTTGATAAAAATCAGCTCGTAATTGGGATAATCCATGTTGAGAAGATGCGGAATAGAGGTGTTTAGGTTATCCGCTTCGTTAAAACAGGGAATCAACACGCTTACCATAGGTGCGTTATCGTTAAAGGTAAAATCGGGTTCTAGGGCGCGGTTTTCCCATAAAAGGAAATACAACACGGCAGATACTGTCCAATAAACCGCCATCACCCCGGGGTACATCATGACAAATAAGCCAAAGTATTCATACCATTCCATGATTGTTCCCCTTGCTTAGTGCTGGGACAAGGCAGGCTGAACAAGGCGCAATTCGGGGTGATTGGTATAGACGTTATCAGGATAGTAGCCAAAATTTTGCACGCCTGCTTGCTGTAACACGCCCATCCAATCAGTGATTTCGCCTGTGGGAATCGGGCGTTCGGTGCGCCAATTAACGGCTTGGAGTTCAAACACGATTTTATGGAGAGGCACGCCGCTTTGTTTAACTTTAGCGGTCAGGGCTTGCATCCATTCGGTTGCTTGCAAGCTGTTGATGTGCTGTTCGTGTTCCATATAAGGCATTGCCATAATGGCAGTGTAGTCATAAGCGCGCGCAAATTCGGGCAGGCTTTGCGAAAACCATTTTTGTTTGTTGTCGTCCATAATCACACCTGCATACAGATTACGGGCGGTTTTCATTTGTTCTTGTCCGTTGTAGCTGTATTTCAACGCGGCTTGTTTTAAACGCTCGGTGTGTTCAATTAAATCTTTGCCTTTTTGTGCCGCTTCACGGCGATACTGTGCTTCGCTGCGTTCGCCTTTGGCAATGTGCCCCTCATAATCGGTCATTAAGCCGTCATCGTGAAACAAGATGCCATTAAAACGCGCATGAAAGGCTAAATCTTGGTAGAGCTCTTCTAAAGCGATACGGCTCTTATGGCTATAAGGCGATAAACGCAAATAGTGTTTTGGGTCGGGCTTGCCTGTGCGGGTATCGTGAATATAGTCATATTGCTTGCCCAAATTCACCGATAACATCGGCATCCACGCATAAACTTCTACGCCTGCCCGTTGCATCAACTGCCACGCCACACGGCTAAACAAGTCTGAGCGCATCTTGACATGGCGATTGGGGAAATACATGGCATCGGCAACGCCATCGCCATCGGGGTCGGCAAAGGCTTGCAGATAAACGGTACTGACACCCAAACGGCTCACTCGTTCAATCACGCTATCGATATTGCGTAACATTTGTTCAGGCTGACGGTCATACACATAGTCCAAATCGATATGGGCAATGCGCTGGGTGCGATATTTGGGCAGTTGTTCTTGGAAATAGGCGCGTAAAAAGGCGGTATCGCTGTTTTGATCCAGCATTAAGCGTCCGATATGCCCATTTTGCAGGGTATTTAAGGAACGGTCGTATAAAGAGAAATCGCTATCAAAGCCCACTTTGCGTGCCAATTCGATGGCAGTTTGGTTAAACTGTCCATAAGGCCACACTAAAATACTGGGGCGTTTCCCCACGCGCCGTTCAATATGCGCGGCGGATTGGCGTAAATCGGCTTCAATGCGTTGGCGATATTCGGCAACCGTTTCATAACTGCCATTGCGATATTGCCCTGATAGCGCGGCGGCAAATTCTGACCCCAATGGGTTGCCCTGCTGACTGCGATGCAAATTATGGCTATGTGAAGCAATTTCCACTAAGCCGCTTTTTTGCATTTCGCGCACTTGTTCCCAGCTTAAAAAACGGTTGCGCGGCAACATCTGCCCACCATAATCCACTTTATCCGTTGACTCCATCCAACTGGTTACCAATGCCAGCACCGCTGGATAACGATAACGTTGTAATAAGGGATAAACAATCTGATGGAAACTTTGATAGCCATCATCAAAAGTCAGCAATACGGCTTTATGGGGTAAACTGCTGCGCCCTGCGCGCGCATCTTGGATTTGCTGCCAACTCACAGGCGTATAACCATGGGCTTTGAGCCAATCAAAATGTTCAATGAGTTTGTCGCGCGTAATGGCAGGGGTGTCGGGATGCTCGGGCAAATGCCGTGCATCAATCACATCGTGATAACTGAGTGTGCCAAAACGAATGTTTTGAGCGATTGCCGTAGTGTGTAACACCCATGCCAATATCATGGCAAAGAGGGTATAAAATTTTATCGTTTTCATATTGTTAATGTTGTTATATTTAAAAATTCAATCGTTTGCCCCGTTGCAAACGGTCTTACTGAGCCTATCAGCGCTGCAAAATAGGTGGCAATACTTTAAATTGCAAACTTCGCACCGCAGTCGGATTATAATGCGTTGTGGCACCTTGTGCAGCCATAGATGCAGTGGTGCTGTCTAATGGCGGAATGGGGTTGCCCAACGCATCAAATAATACCTTAGGTTTATTAGGGTCTTGCAATTCATTCGGCACTAAATTTAACGATTTGGCGGTGGTGGGCTTATCATTCATCAACAAGGCTTGGGCATATTGCTCTTGCACATGATTGGGCTGTCGCCCCACTTGCATCAAATCATTATAATCTGCCAATGCCTCATCATTGCGCCCCAAAGCAATCAAGGCTTCCATGCGGTCGCGCTTACTTTGCACATACAATTCGCTGCCTGCTTCCGCTTTCTCAATCACCTTGCTCAAGCCCTCATACGCACGGTTTAACTGACGCATATCATTATTCGCGCGCCCTTCACGCAACAGCGCTGCCGCCTGCGCTTCTTGCAACCACAAACGGTCGTTATCTGTAAAAAACTTCCGATAACGTGAAATCAACTTCTCTTGCGTTGCCAAATCACGCCTTGCTGCTGCCAAACGATATAACTGCAACACCGCATCTTTATCATCTGCATTATCCTCAACACGCTTTTGCAACGCTGCTAACTGTTCTTCAGGCGATTGCGATTGACTCCCCAAATACGCTCGCGCCATCAAAATATCCGTATCTTCCCCAAACAATTCATAATACGTTTGAATTTGTTGCCCCGCCAAAGCCGTGTTTCCCATATCCACCGCCGTGAGCGCGCCCCCTAAAAAACCAATTTTCAAGCTGGCATCGCGCCGTTGCAATTCCTGATATAACGCTAATGCCTTATCAAACTGCTTTTCATCACGCGCTGCTTTTGCCAAATTTTGCAACTCATCAGGCACATATTGGCTGGGATAACACGCTTTGCACACCGCCAACGCCTCGGCTCGCTTATCTTGTCGCACCAATAACGCAATCCAATCCGCGCGTACCTTAATATCCCCCGTGCGCTGATACAACTTGCCCATTTGTTGCGCAGCTTCCGCCAACTGTGCCTCACCGCCTCGCGCATGCACCGCCCAACGTTCACGTTGTTCATCCACACTGTCTGCCCACACAGGCGCAGCCCAACATAAGGCTAAAGCCACACTATATGATAAACGTCTGATTATGGTCATTTAAACTTTCCTCCGTAAGCCCCTCATCATAACGTATCATGCCCAAGCTGTTAATCCTTAACCCCTTATCCAGCCCATTTCCTGAAAAAACTGCCGATAAACTGCTGCTTTTTTATCCAAAGCCAAAGGATACGCACGCGAAGAAGACGGCAAACGATACAAGCGTAACACACGTTCCGCCCATACTGCTTCCACATAACTTCCCACCTTAGGTTTTGCCGTTCCCTGTGGCAACAAAGATAATACCGTTTCCGTTGCCAATTCCCCTGTCGTCATCACCGTATGACAGGTTGGCATTTGCTGCAACAGCGCCGCTAAATCCATCGTTTCCACAATCTGCAAAAACTTATCCGCCGCATTACCCTGCAAACGTTGTACCCGATAAGCAGCATCACTCACCGCAATCCCTCGCTCCCACAAAAAAGCCCGCAATAAATCCTCCTTAAATGCCTTACCCCCTGCTTCAATAAAATAATCCCGATTATCAAAAAACACACAGCCAAAAATCCGCCACATATCATTTTGAAAATTCGGGTAATAAAAATCCATCTTCCAACGCTCACGCGGCGGCGGAAACGACCCCAACATTAACAGTTGAGCATGCGGAGGAAGAAAAGGCGGAAGAGGATGCGTTTCAATGAGATTCATTATTTAATAATCCACTGATTTCTAATGCTTCACACAGCTCTGGTTTTAATCGCCAAATAAAATAATTTGTTTCTTGTTGCCACCAACCATCAAAAAAGAGCGTCCACCATTGAATCGTTCCATTTCCACGTCGATTAAATAATAATTGTTCTCCATAATGTTGGTGAACTTTTTGGGCATATCGTCCTACCATACTATTAACCACCGAATGCGCCGTTTTACTGGCATAGCCTAATTGCTCCCCAATCAATCCCGCCCGACTTTGGTGATTAGGACTGCGATATACGGTTGCTATCACTGCTAAAGATTTTTCACTGGTTAATTTAGGATTACTTAACACCTTCACCCATTCAGCAGATGTTAATGAAGTAGTCATGTTATTTCCCTAATAGTTTTACAGAAACACATTACGGCGTTAAAACACATATCGTACCATCAAGTAAAACCTCAACAGCGCATTCAGACGCATCAAAATCTTCATAAGGTTTCACATAATACACCTTACATCGATTACCCAACTCCTGTTTTAAACATTTTGCCAAACGCAATCCTTCCGCATGAAATGCTGCCCAATCCCATTCCACCACTTCATCGTGCCCATTTCGTACTATTCGCTTGCCTTGTTCATCTTTCTCATCATCGAAATAACTTTGTTCAAACTGAACTTGCCATACATAAAACTGCGCCTGCAGATGTTCAGAAATAGGTAAATAGCTACAGTAGCCACAGAAACTATCAGCAATATTGCTACCAATCCCCCCGCTTTCTGCTGATTTACCCCATAAATACGCACCACCATAATCAGGCATCACGCTCACAATAGCATTTTCATTAAAAAAATCATATTCATCTTCCATACGTTTTCCTTAATATGCCAACATATAAAAACAAGGGTGGGCATCAACCCACCCTATATCTTACCGTTTCAACTTCGCAAACGCTTCAGCCATGGCTGAATTAGCGGGTTGTTTCTCACGTCCTTGCGGTTTATGGTGAGAATGCGGTTTGCGCTCATTTTCAGATTGTTTGAAACCCCGTTTGGCTACTTCATTCGCCTCATCATCTAAACGCATACTTAATGCAATCCGTTTGCGCGGTGCATCCACTTCCAACACTTTCACCTTCACCACATCGCCTGCTTTCACCACTTCCCGTGGGTCGGATACAAACTTATCCGCCAAGCACGAAATATGCACCAAACCATCTTGATGCACACCAATGTCCACAAAGGCACCAAAATTCGCCACATTCGACACCACGCCTTCCAAAATCATGCCCACTTCCAAATCAGTGATGTCATGCACCCCTTCAGCGAAAGTAGCCGTTTGAAACGCGCCACGCGGGTCGCGTCCGGGTTTTTCCAATTCTGCCAAAATATCCATAATAGTGGGCAAACCAAAGCGTTCATCAATAAAATCCGTTGCCTTAATTTGAGCAATTTTATCGCGCTGCCCAATCAATTCGGCTGCTGTGAGATGCTGTTTTGCCAACATTTTTGCCACAATCGGATAGGCTTCAGGGTGAACAGCAGATGCATCTAACGGCTCACTCCCACCATGAATCCGCAAAAAACCTGCCGCCTGTTCAAACGTTTTTTCCCCCAAACGTGGCACTTTCAACAAAGTTTTGCGATTTGGAAATGCCCCATGTTCATCACGATAAGCCACAATATTTTGCGCTAACGTATTATTTAAACCCGATATTCTGGCAAGCAAAGGCACAGAAGCCGTATTCACATCCACACCCACCGCATTCACACAATCTTCCACCACCGCATCCAACGATTTTGCCAACTGCATCTGATTCACATCATGCTGATATTGCCCCACACCAATAGATTTGGGGTCAATCTTCACCAATTCCGCCAAAGGGTCTTGCAAACGCCGCGCAATCGACACCGCACCGCGCAAAGAAACATCTAAATCAGGAAACTCTTTCGCCGCCAATTCAGAAGCCGAATAAACCGATGCCCCCGCCTCAGAAACCACCATTTTATGCAACTTCATCTCAGGCAACTGTTTCACCAATTCTGCGGCTAACTTATCCGTTTCACGGCTTGCCGTACCATTACCAATCGCAATCAGCTTAACTTGATGTCGCTGAATCAAACGCGCCAATGTTGCCAACATTTGATTTTCTTGATGCAAATACACAATCACCGTATCCAAGAGCTTGCCCGTATCGCTCACCACCGCACACTTCACCCCATTGCGATAACCAGGGTCTAAACCCAAAGTCGTTAAACGCCCCGCAGGTGCTGCCAACAACAAATCTTTCAAATTACGCGCAAACACCGTAATCGCATCAGTATCCGCCACCTCCTTCAAACGATTAAACGCTTCCAACTCCAACGACAAAAAAATCTTAGCGCGCCACGTTAAACGCACCGTATCGCGTAACCATCGATTATCTGGCATCTGAAAATGTTGAATTATGATTTTTTCATACGCACTTTGTTCCGTAATCGGCGTATCATCCGATTGATATTTCAACGAAACTTGCAAAATTCCTTCATTACGTCCCCGCAAAATCGCCAATGCACGATGGCTGGGCATCATACCAATCCATTCACGATGGTCAAAATAATCCTTGAATTTTTCTCCTGCTGCTTCTTGTCCAGCAATCACTTGCGCCTGCACTTCCCCTTCACGCCACAACTTTTCACGCAAAACGCCAATCAACTCCGCATCTTCCGCAAATTGTTCCATCAAAATAGCGCGCGCACCCTCCAAAGCCGTCTTCACATCAGGTACTTGCTCATTCACATAATGACTCGCCACCTCTTCAGGCGATTCAACAGGCGCATTAAGCAAAGCATCTGCTAATGGCTGTAAACCCTGTTCGCGCGCAATCTGAGCTTTAGTACGGCGCTTAGGTTTATAAGGCAAATACAAATCTTCCAATACCGTTTTATTATCACAAGCCTCAATAGCTGCCTGTAACTCAGGTGTCAGCTTACCTTGCTCTGTAATACTCTTTAAAACCGTTTCTTTACGCGCTTCCAGTTCGCGCAAATAATTCAAACGCACTTCCAAAGTACGCAACTGGCTGTCATCCAAACCCCCCGTTACTTCTTTACGATAACGCGCAATAAAAGGAACCGTTGCACCTTCATCAAGTAATCCAATGGCTGCTTGAATTTGAGCCAAAGTGGCAGAAAGTTCAGTAGCTAAAATCTGAGTAATATTC
>JBHADP010000011.1:0-13467 GCA_041855125.1 Neisseria sp.
AAACCTCAAGCAATTACCACAAGGCGAGCCTGTGAAAATGCTCACCTCTTGCCCTGCTTGTTTACAAGGTTTAAGCCGCTACACCGATGATAATCAGCTGCCTGCGGATTATATTGTGGTGGAAATGGCAAAACATATTCTCGGCGACAACTGGCAAAACGAATTTGTGGAAAAAGCCAATAATGGCGGTATTGAACAAGTTCGCTTGTAACACAAAAATCGTAGGTTCATCACCTACGATTTTTTTATCAATACCCTTTGCGTTCATAACGGCGACGTATTGCAATCAACATTACCCAAATAGGAATCACCATGCCCAAAACAAACTTGACATCCTCCCCTGCGTGAATACAGGGAATTCCTACTGCGGTTAGCGATGTTCTGCTCACTCGCTTCGGTGGGTTTCTGCTGCTGACCGCCTCACTGCACGGTTCACTTCACAGACGCTACGGACATGTCCTGCCCTGATTTAACTTTTACTGCGCTGCCAAGATTTCCTGACCGCGCTTTAACACATTGATTGCACCAACTACATCAGCGTTATTTTGATAACCACATTCCATGCATTCAAAGTTTGCTTGCGTTTGACGGTTATCCTTTGCGGGATGTCCACAAGCAGGGCAACAACGGCTGGTATTTTGTGGCGGAACGGCAATCAAATATCCGCCATTCCACAGCAATTTATAATCCAACTGTCGCCTAAATTCTGCCCAAGACTGGTCTAAAATCACACGATTTAAGCCTGATTTCTGCTTCACATTTTTGCCGTGTTGCTCCGCGTTTCCTTTAGCGGATTGACTCATATTTGCCACCTGTAAATCTTCAACATACACAATCGCGTGATTTTTGCTGATTGCGCTACTGATTTGATGCAGATAGTTTTTGCGAATGTTAGCGATTTTGTGGTGCAGTTTGGCAATTTTGCCTTTCAATTTTTGCCAATTTTTTGAAAACTTGGTTTTGTGTTTAAACTGTTTTTGTAGCTTTGCTAATTTACCTTTTAGCGTTTTAAATGCGTTGATGGGTTCAAAAAATGCACCGTCTGATAAAGTGGCAAAACGAACAATGCCCATATCTATGCCGATTTCGCCACCTTTAGGCTGTGGAATGGCTTGTTCAAATTCGGTTTGCATGGAAACATACCATTTACCGCATTTTTGGCTGACCGTTACATTTTTCAGGCTGCCTAAAACGTGTCGGCTGTTGCGATAGCGCACCCAACCAATTTTAGGCAGCCAAATGCGGTTATTCTGCTGTTCCAACTTGCAGCCTTGCGGAAAGCGGAAACTGTCCTTGTCGCCCTTGCGTTTGAATTTGGGAAAATCGGCGCGTTTAGCAAAAAAGTTTTTAAAACTACTTTCTAAATCTTTCAAAGATTGTTGCAACACTTGGCTATGGCAGTCTTTTAACCAGCTTAATTCCTTTTTCCACTCGGGCAACAGATTGGCGATTTTGGTGTAACTGAATTTGAAGGACTTATCGGCTTCGTACTGCTTGTTTTGATACGCTAAAGCCCGATTAAACACAAAACGCGCACAACCGCAAAACTGTTTCATTTTGCGGATTTGTGCGCCGTTGGGCATCAATTCAAATTTAAAGGCTTGGCGTATCAACATAATTTTAGTAGCCAATGAACAACAATGAGCTGAATGTTAACATTTTTAGAACTGCTGTGTAGTCGCGCCTGATATCCCCGACCTGAAGGACGGGGCTTTACGGTGCAGATTAATAAAACGGGTATTGATAGGCGCGTGCAATGTCTTTCAGTTTGTAGAATAAACTCGATTTCATTTCATCATCCATTTTCATTCCTATCATTCAAAAAAACTGAGCAAGATAAGAAGTGTTATTTTTCAGCCTCCAATACGCTACAATGGCGGAGTTTTCTCTATCTTATCCTGATTATGATGACCAAACACCGTACCTTTCTCCTGCTCACCATTTTATTCACCCTCTTATTTATCGTTTTAATCACCATCGGCAGCTATTTACTCTCCATTCAAAGCAAACAATTTGCGGTGGCATCGTTCCTATTTGCCTTTGGTGCCGTGTTTGGGCAAATTACCTGCCTAGCCTTATTCTTGCGCGAACACGCCCGCCGCAAAGCCCGACAACACCCTTCCCAACAAGAGAACAAACATGTTTAAACAAATCGTTTTAGCCAGCAATAACGCAGGTAAATTACGCGAATTGAGCCAATTATTTGCCCAACAACAGATTGAAGTCTTACCACAATCGGCTTTTCAAATCACCGAATGTGCCGAACCCCATTTCACCTTTATTGAAAACGCCTTAGCCAAAGCACGTCATGCCAGCAAACACAGCGGTTTGCCTGCACTTGCTGATGACAGTGGCATTTGCTTTTCTGCACTCAATGGCGCACCAGGGGTTTGGTCTGCCCGTTTTGCAGGCGATACCCCCAAATCCGATGCCGCCAACAATGCCAAAGCCAACGCAGAACTGGCGCAGCACAGCGATAAAAGTTGCTATTATGTATGCGTGCTGGTGTTGGTGCGCCATGAACATGACCCTCAACCCATCATTGCCCAAGGCATTTGGCGCGGACAATGGCAAACCCATGCCGCAGGCAGCAACGGCTTTGGCTACGACCCCCATTTTTATCTTCCTGAACACGGTTGTACGGCTGCCGAATTGTCGCCCGAAACCAAAAACCGCATCAGCCATCGCGGTTTAGCCCTACAAGCCCTGATGTCCCAACTGCATCACTTATCATCTTAACACCATGCAAATACACTTCAACACTCCCGCCCAGCTCACTGCACTACCACCCTTATCGCTGTATATCCACATTCCTTGGTGTATTCGCAAATGCCCTTATTGCGACTTCAACTCTCACGCCATCAAAACCACCCTAGACGAAAACCGCTATATCGATGCGCTGCTCAACGATTTACAAAGTGAATTGCCCCATATTTGGGGACGACCCGTTGAAACCATTTTTATTGGTGGTGGCACACCCAGCGTGTTTTCCGCCTCAGCCATCAACCGCCTATTAAATGGCGTGCGAGCCTTAGTGAAACTACAACCACAAGCCGAAATCACCCTAGAAGCCAATCCCAGCACCTTTGAACGCGACAAATTCCAAGGTTTCCAAGAAGCAGGGGTAACACGCTTATCCATAGGCGTACAAAGTTTTAACGATACCGCACTCCAAGCCCTCGGGCGCATACACAATAGCCGCGAAGCCTTACAAGCCATCGAAACCGCCCTCACCCTATTTGAGCGCGTAAATATCGATTTAATGTATGCCCTGCCTGCACAAACACCTGCCCTTGCCTTACACGATGTGCAAACCGCCATCGCCACAGGTGTTTCCCACATCAGCGCGTATCATCTCACCATGGAACCCAACACCCCATTTGGGCATACCCCACCTCCCCATCTTCCCTTAGATGAAGCCGCACAAGATATTGAAGACATCGTTCACCAAACCTTGATACATCATGGTTTCCAACATTATGAAACCAGCGCCTTTGCTCGAGCAGGGCAAGCCTGTCGCCATAATCTCAACTATTGGCAATTTGGCGACTATGTGGGCATAGGGGCAGGCGCACATGGCAAAATTTCCTATCATAGCCACATTGAGCGCACCACACGCAAACGCCACCCCAACGACTATCTTGCCGCCATGCACAGCCAACCCGAACAAGCCATAGAACGGCAAGCCATTGCATCTGAAGATTTAGCCTTTGAATTTATGATGAACGCCTTGCGTTTGAGCGACGGTGTACCCAGTGCATGGCTAAGCGAACGTACAGGCATTTCCCCTGCCCAAATCGCCCCTGCCCTCGCCCAAGCACAACAAAAAGGCTTATTGTCTGCCAACCCCACACGCTTTGCCCCCACCGAGCAAGGACAACGTTTTCTAAACGATTTACTACATTGTTTTTTATAATTTTTCAATGCACCAGACTCAAGCATCTCTAGTTTGCTTATCACCATATTGTCTTGCAAACTCATCCTTGCTCTTCTCAAATTTTCGGGGGAATTTGAGAATAGTGTCGGTGCAGTATGCTAAAATAACCGCCCTAAATTTTTCATTCCAACTCAAATAAAGGACGCTCTTCATGGCAGGTCATAGTAAGTGGGCGAATATTCAACATAAAAAAGCCCGTGTTGATGCCAAACGTGGCAAAATCTTCACCCGTTTGATTAAAGAAATTACCGTTGCTGCCCGTTTGGGTGGTGGCGACCCCGCATCCAATCCCCGTTTGCGCTTGGCAATGGATAAAGCGTGGGATGCCAATATGCCCAAAGACAATGTTCAACGCGCCATCGATAAAGGCACAGGTAATTTAGAGGGCGTGGATTATATCGAATTGCGTTATGAAGGCTATGGTATTGGCGGTGCGGCTCTGATGGTTGATTGCATGACCGACAACAAAACCCGCACCGTTGCTGATGTGCGCCATGCGTTCAATAAAAATGGCGGTAACTTAGGCACCGATGGCTGTGTGGCATTTAATTTCCAACATCAAGGTTATTTGGTCTTTACCGATGCCGATGAAGATGCTTTGATGGAAGCCGCATTAGAAGCAGGTGCAGAAGATGTGATTGTGGATGATGAAGGTATCATTGAAGTGATTACTGCTCCTGCCGATTGGGCGCAAGTGAAAGCAGCACTCGAAAAAGCAGGTTTCACCTCACAAGATGGCGATGTTACCATGCGCGCTCAAAATGAAACCGTACTCACAGGCGAAGACGCGCTCAAAATGCAAAAGCTGATTGATGCACTGGAAGATTTAGACGATGTGCAAAACGTTTATACTTCTGCCGTCTTGCAATTGGATGAATAATCGCGCAACGCTTGCTCATATCGGCAAGCGTTTTTTCACAGGAATCTCTTTATGTCTGAACTGACCGATTTAATCGAAACCGAAACGGTGTTGGTGGTGGAAGAAACGCTGTTATTCTTATTGCACGAATGCAGCTTAGAAGAAGCCCCGAGCGTTGCCGAAGTGAGCCAATGGCGTGATATTTTGCAACAACGTGGCGGTAAATTTCAGCGTTTAGCCACCGAATGCCAACGCTGGCTAGATGAAGTGAATGCCTAATGCCACGCAATAAATTTGCGCTCTTTGCCCTTATTTGGTTTATTGCCGCGTGGGTGGGCTTATTACGCAATCATCTGGGCGACCACGCGCCACCGCCCTTTCCCCACTTTGATAAATTCGCTCATTGCGCCCTTTTCTTTGCCCAAATTTGGCTGTTGGCACGCGCATGGTTAGCAGAACAACGCCAACCTCCTTATTTAAGCTTGGCTCTGTTTGCGTTTGTGTTTGCAGGCAGCAGCGAAATTGCCCAAGCCTTATTCACCCAGCGCACAGGCGACAGCATGGATATGTTGGCAGACTTAGTGGGCGCAGGTTTGGCATTATTATTAGCGCAAAAAGTTTATCGTTCCCGTCAGCCTTAATCTACCATTTTGACGGATTCAATACGCATTCGGTCGGGTCAAATTCTTGAATCCAACATCAGCACAACCTGTTGGATACCAATACCTAACTTCCAACAAAAAACAAGCTGCCCCATAGAGCAGCTTGTCATACGTTTAAAGCGCATTATGCTTCATCAGCACGATAGCCTTTAGTCGCAAAGAATACAATATACAGATAACAAATAGCCGATACCACAAAAGCAATCAACAAGCCCACTGTATCAGCAAAGAAGCCTTGAATCACAGGCACCAATGCGCCGCCCACAATAGCGGTACAAATAATGCCCGAAGCCTGACCCGTAAATTTGCCCAAGCCTTTTGTTGCCAATGAGAAAATGGTGGGGAACATAATAGAGTTAAAGAAACCAATCGCCAACAATGACCACATTGCCACCGCACCGCCACCACTGATAATCGCCAAAGCAATCAGCGCAACAGCCATCATCGCATTAAACGCCAAATATTTATTCGGCTGAATTTTATTCATCACAGCAGAACCTAAGAAACGACCCACCATTGCGCCACCCCAATAGAGTGCCAAATATTTCGCGCCTGTTTCATGCGTTAAACCTGCGGTTACTTCCATCACACTAATCAAAAACGAACCAATCGAAACTTCCGCACCCACATAACAGAAAATCGCAACCGCACCCAACACCATATGTTTATACTGCCATGCGCTGGTTTTACCATCATGATTATGCTCAGTAACATCTTCGGCGATTTTACGCGCATCGGGCAAGCGCAGCATTTTCACCACCACGCCCAACAAAATCAACACACCTGCCAAACCCAAATAAGGAATTTGCACAGCTTGTACTTTCTCTTGTGCGGTTTGAGCGGCATCTGCCAAAATCAAAGCCGAGCCCAATAAAGGTGCAATCGTGGTACCCAAAGAGTTAAAACCTTGCACTAAAGTTAAGGTGCTAGACTCTTTACCAGGTTTAGACAACAGCGTTACATAAGGATTACCTGCCACTTGCAGCAAGGTTACGCCCGAAGCCAAAATAAACAGCGCACCCAAGAAAATCGGATAAGAATGGCTGCCTGCCGCAGGATAAAACAACAAACAACCCACCGCAGTCAGCAAAAAGCCACCTACCACGCCATTTTGATAACCCAGTTTCTCCACCACTTTACCCATCGGAATCGACATAATGGCATAAGCAGTAAAAAAGCAAAATTGAATCAACATCGCTTGCACATAAGTTAAATCAAAAATCGCTTTTAAATGTGGAATCAAAATATCGTTCAAACAGGTAATAAAACCCATCATGAAAAATAAGGCAGTTAAAGTGCCTAAGGCAAAGCCGTTGCCGCCATTTTGTTGAGTATTAGAAGATATCTTAAGTTTTTCCTTGTAAACGTTAATCTCTACATGATTGCTCTTATCGTTTTTTAAACAAAAAGCCACGATATATTAACATATCGTGGCAAGATAAAACACAGTTGCAACTAATTTTTATTTGAGTTAAAGCACATCACATGTTCCATCTACTTCGCAGTTGGCACGGCGATATAAACGGATTAAACGCTCGGTGGAACTGTCATGCGTTTGTGGCTCAAGCTCACCATTCAATTCTGCCAAAATGGTTTTGGCTAATTGTTTGCCCAATTCCACACCCCATTGGTCAAAACTATTGATGCCCCAAATCACCCCTTGCACAAACACTTTATGCTCATACATGGCAATTAAGCTGCCCATATTAAAGGGGTCAACCTTATCCAACAAAATCATATTGGTTGGGCGATTACCTGAAAAGGTTTTATGTGGCACTAAAGCCTCAATGGCATCTTCTGCCATACCTTGCGCGCGCAGCTCCACACGCACTTCATCAGGTGTTTTACCGCGCATAAAAGCTTCTGCTTGGGCAAACACATTGCTCAACAAAATTTCATGATGCCCTGGTAAATTGCTACGTTTAGCCAAAGAAGCAATCAAATCAATGGGCGTGATGTGTGTGCCTTGATGCAATAATTGGAAGAAAGCATGTTGCCCATTAATACCTGTTTCGCCCCAAATAATTGGGCCCGTTTCGGTTTCCACTGCTTTGCCATCGCGAGTAACTTGCTTACCATTGCTTTCCATGTCTAATTGTTGGATAAACTTGGGCAAACGGTGTAAATGCTGGTCATACGGTGCAACCACATGGCTACCACCGCCATAATAGTTGATATACCAAATGCCCACCATTGCCAAAATCACAGGCATATTTTGCTCAAGCGGCGTATTGATGAAATGCTGATCCATCAAGTGCGCCCCTTCTAGCATTTGAATGAAGTTTTCCTCCCCCAAATACAGCATAATGGGCAAACCAATAGCCGACCACAAGCTATAACGTCCGCCTACCCAATCCCAAAACTCAAACATATTATTGGTGTCGATACCAAATTGTGCCACCGCTTTTTGATTGGTGGATACGGCAACGAAATGTTTGGCAATGTCTTGCTCACTGGCTTCGCGCAAAAACCATTCACGCGCAGTATTGGCATTGGTGATGGTTTCTTGCGTGGTGAAAGTTTTGGAAGCGATGATAAATAAAGTGGTTTCGGGGTGTACTTTTTCCAACACATCGCGTAATTGTGCGCCATCTACGTTAGACACAAAGTGCATACGCAAACGCGGATGTCCAAAGTTTTTCAAGGCAGAACACATCATCAATGGGCCTAAATCTGAACCACCAATACCAATATTCACCACATCAGTAATCACTTGATTGGTATAACCCAACCAATCGCCACAGCGCACCGCATGAGCGAATTTACCCATACGCTCCAATACCGAATTGACTTTAGGCATCACATCTTCGCCGTCCACTAAAATCGGCGTGTTAGAGCGATTGCGCAATGCCACATGCAATACTGCACGGTTTTCGGTGTTATTGATTTTTTCGCCTGCAAACATGGCTTGCATTTGTTCAGGCAAACCGCTTTCACGCGCCAATTCAAACAAACCTGCCAAGGTTTCATCAGTGATGCGGTTTTTAGAATAATCTAATTTCAAACCGCCCACTTCCAACCAATAACGTTCGGCACGTTGAGGGTCTTGTGCGAATAATTCGCGCATATGATTGAGTTTGGTGGCTTCATAGTGATGCCACAATTTCCGCCAAGCGGGTAATTCTGCTAAATGTTTCATTGTATTATCCTGATTGTTGTGAAACGAATATCGTTTTATTGAGCTTCTTGTTCATGTTCGGTTTCAACACGGCGATTGTGAATACTGCGTTTGCCTTTTTCCAACTGCAAGCTGGCAGTTTCGCCCAAACGCAATGCCAAACCAATCGCCAAAATATCCACCACCACTAATTGTAATAAGCGCGACACCATAGGCGTGTATTGCTCACTGTCTTCTTGCGCTGCCACATTCAACACACAATCGGCTAAATGCGCCAACGAGGAATCCGCACGGGTAATCGCAATCACCGATGCTCCATTGCTCTTGGCAATGCTCACCGATTCCAATACCTCAATAGAAGAACCCGAATTCGAGAACACCACCAACACATCTTGGTCGCTCAACACAGCGGCTGCCATTAATTGAATGTGTGGGTCGGAATACGCCACGGTAGACATACCAAAACGGAAAAATTTATGCTGGGCATCTTGCGCCACAATCCCCGAGTTACCCACACCATAAAATTCAATACGGCGCGCATGAGTCAGCATGGCAATCGCGTTTTCCAATTCCGATTCATTCAGCAAACGGCGTGCGCCTAAAATGGCGGCTGCCGTATTGCCCAATACTTTCTCCATTACATCGCTCATGTCGTCATCGGCATTCAATTCCTCATGCACATAAGGCATACCCTCATGCCCAATGCTTGCCGACAAGGCCAATTTAAATTCAGGCAGACCTTTATAGCCCAAACTGCGACAGAAACGAATCACAGTTGGCTGGCTCACGGTTGCTTTTTCCGCAATTTCTGCCACCGCCGCATGAACAAACCATTTGGGTTCGGCTAAAGCACATTCTGCTACTTTGCGTTCTGCACCCGATAAATCCGCCAATGATTCACTGATTTTACTTAACATCTTGTTTCCTTTAATGCTGTGTTTTCCTGAATCCACAGCGACTGCCAGAATTTTGAAGCGTATGGGCTCAATACAGGAAGCCCTTTTATTGTTTTCATGTGGTTCAAAATAAGAGGCTTCATGTAGGGCGACGCTTTATGTGTCGTCCTGTGTATTGAAACATCGTTCAAACACCCTATTTTTAAACACATGAATAACAGGTGGGCAAACACACCCACCCGTTTCTTTTCAATTATTGAATGCCTTTTAACGCCAATTCATTGCTTAACGCCACAGCCGCCCCTGCAATACCTGGATAGTCTGCCAAAACGATATACACAGGAATCGCTGCCAAATACGCATCAAAACGCCCTTTACTTTCAAAACGCGTGCGGAAAGGCGATGATTTAAAGTAATCAATAAAACGTGGAATAATGCCACCACATAAATACACGCCGCCGCGTGCGCCCAAAGTCAATGCCAAATTAGATGATACTGTTCCCAACATGGCACAGAAAATATCTAAGGTTAAACGGCATAAAGGCGAGCTACCACTTAATGCGCGTTCGCTGATTTCAGCAGGTGTGAGTTTTTGTCGTTTCACGCCTTCGCGTTCGGCTAAGGCTTCATAAATCAATACCAAGCCCGCACCGCTTAAAAAGCGTTCTGCCGATACATGACCGTATTTTTTCTTGGCATATTGCCAAATCATGATTTCAGCATCATCAAATGGCGAAAAGCTCACATGACCGCCCTCACCTGCCAAAGCGGTGTAACTGCCTCGTCCATCGGGAATCAAACCGCTCACACCCAAGCCTGTTCCTGGCCCTAACACGGCTTTAGGCGCATTTTCAACGGCTTCAATGCCACCCACTTGGAGCAAGTCTTTATTGTCCATTTTGGTGATGGCGAGTGCTTGAGCGGTAAAGTCGTTTAACAGAATTAAGGTGTCAAACTCTAAGGCTTGGCGTGTGGTTTCGATGGAAAACGCCCAGTGGTGATTGGTCATTTGCACCCAATCGCCCACGATGGGATTGGCAATAGCAATCGCGGCATGATGCACCACAGGATTACCCACTCGTTTTAAGTATTCCTTAATGGCATCAACTACGGTGTTGTAATCGTTGCAGGGCAACACATCCACACGTTCAATTTGACCGGCTGCGGTTTCCAAAGCAAAACGGGCATTGGTGCCCCCAATATCCGCCACCAAACGGGGCCACAGATTAGTTTGCGAAGTAGACATGACATACCACCTTTTCTGAATGTAACACATAGCTAATTGGCAACTGCGGATTGCGTGCGGCTGCCGCCTGTTCAAACACAGCTTGTTTTTCTGCTCCACCAATTGCCAAATACACATGGGCGGTTTGTTCAATGGCATTTAGGCTCATGGAAATACGCTCATGCGGTGCGGTAACAGGTGTGGTGTGCAACAAGGGTTGTGGGTAATCTGCCGCCACGCCATCGGCAAATTGAGGGGCTTGGGGGAACAAGGAGGCAGTATGCCCATCGTTGCCCATGCCCAACACCAGCACATCGGGTTGGCGATAATGTTGCAAAGCAAACGCCACCGCTTGTTGGCTATCTGCCAAAGCCGCTTCATCGGCTTCAGGCACAATCATGGGTATCCATGTTGCGGCGGCAGCTTGGTTTTGCAGCAGATATTCACGCACCAAGCCTGTGTTGCTGTCGGCATGTTGCACAGGCACAATACGCTCATCAACTAAGGTAATGCCCACTTTTGCCCAATCTAAATCGATTTTGGATAAGGCTTCAAAAAAGGCAATCGGTGAACGTCCGCCTGATACAGCCAATACAGCCTGTTCTTGTTGCGCTAAGGTTTGTTGTAAAGCGTTGGCAACCGCTTGCGCGAGTGCTTGAGCAGCGCTCGCAGCATCGGGATAAGTTTGCCATTGGTATGTCATGTTTCTATCCTTTGTATTCTTGTTGCAAAGTGGTGTTTATTGGTCTTCCAACCAAGCGTTGCCATCGCGTGCCAATAAATCACGCGCGGCTTGTGGTCCCCAGCTTGCGGCTGGATAGCCATGTGGTGGGGTGCTGCTGTTTGTCCAGTTTTCCATAATCGGCATCACCCATGCCCAAGCTGCTTCTAATTCATCGCGGCGATTGAATAAGTTGAGACGTCCATCAATCACTTCGCGCAACAGCAATTCATAAGCTTCAGCTCGGCGCTCTGACGAGGCTTGGGCTAAATTAAGCATCATTTCAGAGGCAACCAGTTTCATGCCATTGCCTGCTTGTTTCACAAAAATATGTAACTTAATTTCTTCAGGTTGGAAACGAATCACGATGCGATTTGGCGTATTGCCAAATAAATTATCTGAACGCTCTTTAAAATTCAATACAATTTCGGTGGCTTTATCTGCCATGCGTTTGCCTGTACGCAAATAGAATGGCACACCTTGCCAGCGTTCATTATTGATTTCCGCACGAACCGCCACATAAGTTTCAGTTTGGCTATCAGCTGGCACATGATGTTCTTGTAAATAACCCACCTGCCCTTTATCGTTCGCCGTGTATTGACCGCGCACCACATTGGCATCCACCTCCGCGCTGCTCATCACTTTCAAGGCTTGCAACACTTTCATTTTCTCATCGCGCACATCATCGGCAGACAAGCTCTTAGGGCATTCCATAGCCGTAAAACACAACATTTGAATAATGTGGTTTTGCACCATATCACGCAAGGCACCTGTGATATCGTAAAACTCGCCGCGCTCTTCCACGCCTAATTGTTCGGCAATGGTAATTTGTACCGATTGAACAAAATCGCGATGCCACACATGGTCAAAAAACACATTTGCAAAACGCAAAGGCAACAAGTTTTGCAAACTCTCTTTGCCTAAATAGTGGTCAATACGATACACCTGTTCTTCTTTAAAATACTGCGCCACATCGGCATTAATTTGTTGGCATGAAGGCAAATCTGTGCCTAATGGTTTTTCCAACACAATACGCACTTTATCGTGATTCAAGCCCACATCAGCTAAGGCTTGGCAAGCTGGAGCAAAGAATTTAGGCGCCGTAGATAAATAAATCACCACATTATCGGTTTCAGTACGCGCGTTCACTTTTGCCGCCAAGTCCACAAAATGAGCAGGCTGCGTTACATCAAGTGTTAAATAATCAATGCGCTTGATAAAGTCTGCCCATGTGGCATCGGTAAAGTTTTCTTTCACATGAATCTTAGAATCGCTTTCCACTTTTGCCAAAAATTCGTCTCGGCTCAAACGGCTACGGCTGACACCCAAAATACGCCCAGCAGGGTGCAACAAGCCCGCTGCATGTGCCTGATATAAACAAGGCAACAGCTTACGCATCGCAAGGTCGCCTGTGGCACCAAACAGCACCATATCAAAATTTGTTTGCTTATCCATAGTTTGTCCTTAAATTCAGCAAAATGCGGTTATCCGCACAAGGGAAAGTAAATAAATGGGGAATTTTTGCCATTTTTATGATGGAAATACAATAACAAATTGCTGATTTCCATCACAGATTGATTCGTAGCAATCCTACACACAGCTACATCATTTGTCCATGCTGTTTTACATAAATTATTTGATTTAAGTAAACACACGGTCAAATTTCAATGGTATGATGTTGTAAAACTACATTCATTCACACAAACTCTTAAACCATGTTTCGCTTATTGTTTGGCTTCTTTGCTGTGGCGAACATTC
Source organism: Neisseria sp. (assembly GCA_041855125.1). GTDB lineage: Bacteria > Pseudomonadota > Gammaproteobacteria > Burkholderiales > Neisseriaceae > Neisseria. The sequence goes on from JBHADP010000011.1 coordinate 13,177, forward strand.
AAATAACAGAAAGACCATCATGATGCCTATTCATTCAACTTTAGCTGTGATTACTGAACGCATTATTGAGCGCAGTCGTCCTACACGCGAAGCCTATTTGGCTCGTATTCGTGCTTTAAAACAACAAGGTCGGGTGGAGCGCGACCAACTGGGCTGTTCCAACTTAGCACACGGCTATGCTGCCATGCCCAAAACCATCAAAATTGAAATGCTCAAAGCCCACACCCCTAATTTAGGCATGATTACTGCCTATAATGATATGGTGTCGGCACATCAGCCCTTTTTCCAATT
>JBHADP010000012.1:0-45293 GCA_041855125.1 Neisseria sp.
ACCATAAAGCCGTTTTCACCTTTGCTAACGACTGAAGTTTGTTGGCGCATGAGGCTAAAGTAATGGCTAATGGTGCTGCATACGGTTTGCCAAATTTGGTTGGCAATTTTGGGTTTGATGCTGCGTAGGGCTTTGAGAAGTTGGTTGTTGAGGTTGATATGATGGATGTCGTGTTGGGTGGTTTGGATATGTTGTTGAAGTTGGTTGATTTTGTGGGTGAGTTTTTGCTGTTGGGTAAACCATGGTTGGGTTAAGTCGTCAAAATGGGCAAGGGAATGTTGTACTTGTTGGAGCTGTTGTGTGATGGCTTGGGCTTGGTGTTCAAGATTGTTGATGGCTAAACGAATATCGGCTGCGGCGGCGATAGGGGGGAATTGGTTTAATTGGGCGCGATAATGGGCAACTTCGTTTAAAAGGGTTTGCTGGCGTTGTTGCGCGGCTTGGAAATGGGCTTGTTGGTCTTGTGCGCGTTGCCATTGTTGCTGTGCTTGTTGCAGCATGATGGGCGTGATTTCGGTAGGGATAGTGGTTGTCCATTGTAGGCGGGGGGGATAGTGGGCATCATTGACGATTTGCCAATGGCTATGGGGGGGAAGAACAGGAACGGGATAGTGGAATAATTCCAGTCGTTGCGCTAATTCTTGTTGTTGCTGTTGTAGTTGTTGCTGATAATGGGTTTGTTGGTTTTGCAGTTGGGCGATTTGTTGTTGGGTGATTTGGTTGGCTTGTTGCATTTGTTCGATATTGTCCCAAGCGCGATGGCATTGGGAACAATATAAATCGGTGTGTAAATGGCTTTGTAGGCTTTTGATTTCGCCTGTGAGGCTGGCGTGTTGGGTTTGCAGGTGTTGAATGTGGTGTTGGCGTTGTTCAATTTGTTGTTGTAACTCATCTGCGGTGAGGGCGAGACGATGGGGATGGGTTTGGTAATCTTTGGCGAGACAGTAGTCTTGCCAAAGTTGGTATTGGGCTTGTAGGTTGTGTAGTTGTTGTTCGGCGTGTTGAACGCTTTGTGGGTCAACAGACAATAAGGGCGCATCTAATAGGCGTTCTGTTGCAGCCAGATGGGCTTCTGCTTGGTCAAGTTGTCGTTGGAGGTGTTGTTGCTGTTGGCTGAGGGTTTGGGCGTGTTGCCATTCTTGTGTTAATTGGGCAAGTTGTTGTTGGTAATGTTGTTGTTGGGTTTGGTATTCGTTTTGTTGGGCATGGAGCTGTTGGCGCAGTTGTGCGGCTTGTTGTTCGGGGTCGGGGAGGGCGGCTAATTCGGTTTGCAGTTCGTTGAGTTGTTGGTTTAAGTAGGACAGGTTTTGTTGATAAGGTTCAACGCTGCCCGTGGTAAATTCGGTTTGTAAGGTGTGAATCCAATGTTCGATTTGGTCGAAATCGGCAAGTTGTTCAATCATTTGTGCGGTTTTTACGCCACCTTCTTCTAAAATACCGCGAATGCTGTTTTGCCCAATAAACATCAGTTTGTTACCTGTGTTGGGTTTAAGTTGCCATAGGTTTTCACAAAAACGGCTCACATCGGTTTGTCCAGTAACCCGTCCGGTTGCCCATGTGATTTCTGCGCTGCGTGCAGAGCGTTTGAGTGTGTAATCGATGTTTTCGACGGTAAAGTGGAGTATCACTTGATGGCTGTTGCTTTCTACGCCCCAACTGCTTAAGTCGTTATTACGGCAAGCGCGTACACCAAATAAGGCAAAAGTGATGGCTTCAAATAAGGTGGATTTACCGCTTTCATTCGCACCATATATCACGGTTGTGCCGTGGGTAAAATCGATGGCGTAATGTTGATGTTGGCGAAAATGTTTTAATTGAATTTGGCGAATCATGATGATTTAAGCTCGGAAAATTGAACCACTTCTTGAAAGCGTTGTGTTAATGCAGGCGGTAAGGCTTGTGCAACCATGTGTTGCACATCTAGGTTTTCTAGCGATGGGAGGTGCGTTTCAGATGTCAATGTGCCTATTTGTACTGCATTCGATACAACCCAAGCCGATGATTGTTTTCTGATGTGGGCAATGCGTTGAATGACTTCGGCAGCTTGTTCATATTCGGCTGTTCCTGTTAGACGAATAAAAGGCGTATGGGGAAGCGCATCGTTTTGCCAATCATGCTCGCTGTAAAGTTCACTTAGGGTTAAAACCGTTTGATAATGCAGTTCGTTATTTTCTAAATAAGCCAAACGCTTGCTGGTGTTGCCCAAACAATCGGCAATGCTGCTGGGAATTTGGTTGCCAATAATATGAACATGACTGAAATCACGTTGCTGGTGTTCATGAGCGAAAATCAGGTGGGTATGTTGTTGGGCGAATCGTTGGGCAACTTCGGCAGACAGATTTAAACTGTGGTCGCTTTGTTGGGCAAAATGGTTGTCATAATTGCAATGTAAACACACATAAGCCAAATCAGGTAATGGAAACAATGATTCAATGGCATCATCAAATAACGCTTGATTGGGCAAGTGCGGCACAATCGCGGTGTGATATTCAGGTAAATAACCTATTTCTCCCATCACCATTTGAGTGCCGTGATGTGATTGATGCGTCAGATAGGTACACAGATTTTCAAATGAAGAAATATCTTTGGAATTACGCGATAAATCGTGATTACCTGCCACTAAAATCAAGCGTTGTTGTGGATTATCACGCTGCCATTGGCTTAACAACTGATAAACACGAATCTCATCTTTTTTACTCACCTGATAACAATCAAATAAGTCGCCCAAAATCATTAAATCATTGCCCTGAGCTAAAGCTAATAAGTGGCTAAATTGTTGATACATAAATTCACTTAAAGCTGCCCGTGATTCAGGGGTGGTACCACTTTGGCGGCGTACCCCTAAATGCGTATCATTAATCATGTATAATTTGCTCATCAAGCCATCATCCATCTCAACCAAGTGGTGGTATTATGCCAAAACTTTTAAACAAAGAAGCCAAATGCTTCAACACACAGGGCAACACAAAAATGTTGCCCTCAATGAAAAGAGCTTACCCCTCTCCCAAAATTATCCTCCCTGCAAGGAGGGGTTTCAACCAGCAAGGAAATTTTAATGAATGTGATTGCGATTGATGGACCCAGTGCATCAGGTAAAGGCACCATTGCCTCGTGTGTGGCAGCCGCATTAGGCTGGCATTATTTAGATTCAGGCGCACTGTATCGCTTAACCGCCTTATATGCCCAACAACAAAACATCGAATGGAACAATGAACCTGCTTTAGCAAACCTAGCTGCAACCTTACCCGTTGTCTTTCAAGGACAACAAATACTGTTAAATGGACACGATGTCAGCGATGCCATTCGCCATGAAAACATCGGCATGGGTGCATCGGCTGTGGCACAGCTTCCCCAAGTGCGTGCAGCTTTATTGCAACGCCAACGGGATTTCTTAACAGCCGATTCAGGCTTAGTTGCTGATGGGCGTGATATGGGTTCCGTGGTCTTTCCCCATGCCAAGCTGAAAATCTTTTTAACCGCTTCTGCCCAAATCCGCGCAGAACGCCGCGCCAAACAACTGGGTTTATCATGCAAAGGCGTTGAATTTGAGCGTATTTTAGCCGACATTGAAGCGCGTGATGTTGCGGATAGCCGCCGTGCCGTTGCCCCACTTCAACAACTACCCGATGCCCAATTATTAGACACTTCCCATTTAAGCATTGAAGAAGCCGTAAAAAAAGTGCTTGATTGGTATAACAAAATAGAACAATCTGCTGTATAATGCGCGTTTTCCGTTGCGTGCGCTTCATAAAGCACCTAACAAACCCCTTTTTTCGTACTTGTTTAGCTAAGAAAAACAAGGATTTTTTAAACTTATACCCCCGCATCTCTTAGCGATGCACCGAGATCAAACATGGAAAATTTTGCCCAGTTGTTGGAAGAGTACTCAGCCGTACAAGAAATGAACCAAGGCGAAGTCATTACCGCCGAAGTGGTTGCCATTGAAGACAAATTCGTAATTGTTAATGCTGGTTTGAAATCTGAGTCTCTCATCGACATCAGCGAATTTAAAAATGCCCAAGGCGAAGTTGAAGTAAAAGTAGGTGATTTTGTTACCGTAACCATCGAATCTGTTGAAAACGGTTTTGGTGAAACCAAATTATCACGCGAAAAAGCCAAACGCGCTGCCGACTGGATTACTTTAGAAGAAGCCATGGAAAATGGCGACATCTTGTCTGGCGTGATTAATGGCAAAGTAAAAGGCGGCTTAACAGTGATGATTAACAGCATCCGCGCCTTCTTACCCGGTTCATTGGTTGACGTTCGCCCCATCAAAGACACTTCACACTTTGAAGGCAAAGAAGTTGAATTCAAAGTGATTAAGCTCGACAAAAAACGTAACAACGTGGTGGTATCTCGCCGCGCAGTATTAGAAGCCACTTTAGGCGAAGAACGCAAAGCCTTGTTGGAAAACTTACAAGAAGGCTCAACCGTTAAAGGTATCGTGAAAAACATCACCGATTACGGTGCATTCGTTGATTTGGGCGGCATTGACGGCTTGTTACACATCACCGACTTGGCATGGCGTCGTGTGAAACACCCAAGCGAAGTGTTGGAAGTTGGTCAAGAAGTTGAAGCCAAAGTATTGAAATTCGACCAAGACAAACAACGTGTATCTTTGGGCATGAAACAATTAGGCGAAGACCCATGGAGCGGTTTGGCTCGCCGTTACCCACAAGGCACTCGTTTATTCGGTAAAGTATCTAACTTAACCGACTACGGTGCATTTGTTGAAATCGAACAAGGTATTGAAGGCTTAGTACACGTTTCTGAAATGGATTGGACGAACAAAAACGTTCATCCAAGCAAAGTGGTGCAATTAGGCGATGAAGTTGAAGTCATGATTTTGGAAATCGACGAAGACCGCCGCCGCATCAGCTTGGGCATGAAACAATGTCAAGCCAATCCTTGGGAAGATTTTGCTGCCAACTACAACAAAGGCGACAAAATCAAAGGTGCGGTTAAATCAATTACCGATTTTGGTGTATTCGTTGGCTTGCCTGGCAACATCGATGGCTTGGTACACTTGTCTGACTTGTCTTGGAGCGAAGTGGGCGAAGAAGCTGTTCGCAAATACAAAAAAGGCGAAGAAGTGGAAGCCGTTGTGTTGGCGATTGATGTGGAAAAAGAGCGCATCTCTTTGGGCATCAAACAGTTGGAAGGCGATCCATTTGGTAACTACATCAGCGTAAACGACAAAGGTGCTTTGGTAAAAGGCACAGTAAAAGCAGTTGAAGCTAAAGGTGCAGTGATCGCATTGGCAGATGAAGTGGAAGGTTATTTGCCTGCTTCTGAATTTGCTGCTGACCGTGTTGAAGACTTGACCACCAAGTTAAACGAAGGTGATGAAGTAGAAGCGGTTATCGTAACCGTGGATCGCAAAAACCGCAGCATTAAATTGTCAGTAAAAGCAAAAGACGCGAAAGAAAACCGCGAAGCATTGAATTCAGTTAATGCAGCAGCAACTGCCAATGCAGGTACAACCAGCTTGGGTGATTTGTTGAAAGCCAAATTGTCTGGCGACCAAGAGTAAGAAGCTAAGGTATTATCATGACCAAATCTGAGTTGATGATTCGTTTGGCAGAAGTGTTTGCCCAAAAGAACGGTACTCAGTTGCTGGCAAAAGATGTTGAGTACAGCGTAAAGGTTTTGGTGGACACCATGACCCGCTCGCTGGCTCGTGGCCAGCGTATTGAAATCCGTGGTTTTGGTAGCTTCGACTTGAATCACCGTCCTGCGCGTGTGGGACGCAATCCTAAAACAGGCGAAAAAGTGGATGTACCTGAAAAGTATGTGCCACATTTTAAACCAGGGAAAGAATTGCGTGAGCGGGTAGATCAAGCCATCACTCAAGCCAAATAAGAATGCGTTAAGCATAAAAAGCACCGTAAAACAACGGTGCTTTTTTCTTATGCGTGAAACTGTTTGTAATTTCTTTCTTAACATTGTAAGCAAATCCACTATAATAGCCTTTTGTGCTTTTTGAATTTGAATAACATGGCTAATAATAACGACAACCGCTTTGTGCCACCACCTTATCATAATCACAGCCCGCTGACTTGGTATCAAGCGGCTGCCCAACAATCTTCTTTTATTAAAGATGCCGCGCAAGCGCGAGCCATTGAATATCTTGACCGTTTATGGACGGAATTGATGATGTTTAAGCGCAAGCGCAATCGTTTTTTAGGGCGCAGTTTGCGTTCGCCTCAGTTGCCTAAGGGATTGTATTTTTATGGAGGCGTGGGGCGTGGTAAAAGTTTTTTAATGGACGCTTTTTATGGCTGTTTGCCTTATCGTCGCAAACGACGTGTGCATTTTCATGCGTTTATGGCAGAAATTCATCAGCGTTTGCGTGGATTGAAAAGTGAAGCCAATCCGCTCAAAGCAGTAGCAGTAGAGATTGCCAAAGAAACGCGCGTCTTGTGTTTTGATGAATTTCATGTGAGCGATATTGCCGATGCCATGATTTTAGGGCGTTTGTTGGAAAATTTATTTAATGAAGGCGTGGTGTTGGTGGCTACATCAAACTACGCTCCATCGGAGTTATACCCTCAAGGGCAAAACCGCAGCAGTTTCCTGCCCACGATTGCTTTATTAGAAAGCAAACTGACCATTTTAAATGTTGATGGTGGGGAAGATTATCGCTTACGCACCTTAACTTCGGCAGAAGTATTTTACATTCCAGCCAATGCTGAAAATGAACAAAAATTAGCCGAATTATTTCATCAGGTTACCCAGCATCAACAGCATTTGCCCAATGATATTGAAATTCATGGTCGGCGTTTAACTTGCCGTGGACGTACCGATAAAGTGATTTGGTTTGATTTTAGAATGCTGTGTTTTGGTCCACGTTCACAAGCTGATTATTTATATTTATCTGAACGTTATGAGATGATTTTTGTATCAGGCATTGAGCAATTAAGTGGGGCAGAGCGCGCCGAAGCACGTCGTTTAACATGGTTGATTGATGTGATGTATGATTTCCGTGTGAAATTTTGTGCCACTTGCCAAGTGCCAGTGGAAAAAATTTATGTGGAAGGCGATTTTGCTCATGAATTTGTGCGAACTGCCAGCCGTTTGACAGAAATGCAATCGGAAGAATATTTGCGTTTGCCGCATTTAACGCTGGGAGGGCAAAAATAATTGGCAGTTTCTATTCAATAAATACAGCAAATTGTGTGAAAACTTGTTACAATGCGGCTGCATTTCATATCTCATTTTTAATGATAAGGAACCTTATTATGGCGATTCAACGCACTATTTCTATTGTTAAACCTGATGCTGTTGCAAAAAATGTGATTGGTCAAATTTACAGCCGTTTTGAAAATAATGGCTTGAAAATTGTTGCCGCTAAAATGAAACATTTGAGCAAAGAAGAAGCAGAAGGCTTTTACGCTGTACATAAAGAGCGCCCATTTTTTGCTGATTTGGTGGCATTTATGACCAGCGGTCCTGTGATGATTCAAGTGTTAGAAGGTGAAGATGCTGTTGCGAAAAACCGTGAATTGATGGGCGCAACCAATCCTAAAGAAGCTGCCGCAGGCACCATTCGCGCTGATTTTGCAGAATCTATTGATGCAAACGCCGTACATGGTTCAGACAGCGAAGAAAATGCAAAAATTGAAATTGCTTATTTCTTCCAAGACAGCGAAATTTGCCCTCGCTAATCCAGCATTGCATTAAAATGGGCTGCCCCGTTGAAGTTAAACTGGGCAGCCATCAGGTTTTTAAACTAAGGTAGAAACACGCTGTTTTATTTTAAAAACCTTACCAATTAATTAAAATTATAATGAAAAACAACCTATTAAATTACGATTTAAACGGTTTAACCGAATTGTTTGCCCAAATGGGCGAAAAACCGTTTCGCGCCAAACAAGTGATGCGTTGGATACATCAAGCAGGTGCGGCAGATTTTGCTGAAATGACCGATTTAGCCAAATCATTACGCGCTAAATTAGATGAACAAGCACAAGTAGGCGTACCTGCCTTAATCACATCACAAGAATCCAAAGACGGTACACGCAAATGGCTATTAGATGTTGGCACAGGTAATGGTGTGGAAACTGTTTTTATTCCTGAAGCCGACCGTGGCACTTTATGTATTTCTTCCCAAGTGGGCTGTGCTTTAGAATGCACATTTTGTTCAACAGGGCGACAAGGTTTTAACCGCAATTTAACAACCGCAGAAATTATTGGTCAGCTTTGGTGGGCGAATAAAGCCATGGGTGTTACTCCTAAAAATGAGCGAGTGATTTCCAATGTGGTGATGATGGGTATGGGTGAGCCGCTTGCCAATTATGAAAATGTGGTGCGCTCGCTGAGTATCATGTTAGATGACCATGGCTATGGTTTATCGCGCCGCCGTGTTACGGTGTCCACTTCAGGTATGGTGCCACAAATGGATCGGTTAAAAGAAGATATGCCTGTGGCGTTGGCAGTATCTTTGCATGCTTCTAACGACCGTATTCGTGATGAAATTGTGCCGCTCAATAAAAAATATCCGCTTAAAGAATTGATGGCAGCGTGTCAGCGTTATTTGCTTAAAGCACCGCGTGATTTTGTTACATTTGAATATGTGATGCTAGAGGGTGTGAATGACCAAGCAGTTCATGCACGAGAGTTAATTGAATTGGTGCGCGATGTGCCCTGTAAATTCAATTTGATTCCGTTTAATCCGTTTCCTAATTCAGGCTATGAACGTTCATCGGCAGACAATATTCGGGTATTCCGTGAGATTTTGCAGCAAGCAGGCTTGGTGGTAACGGTGCGTAAAACGCGCGGCGATGACATTGATGCCGCTTGTGGACAATTAGCAGGACAGGTGCAAGATAAAACGCGCCGTCAGCAGAAATGGCAACAATTATTGACTGTTCAATGAGGTTGAGAAGATGAAACAATATTTTTGGTTCTCTTTATTGTGTGTGGGCATATTAAGTGCGTGTTCTGGTTCTGGACCTAAACAACCATCGAAGAAAGAACGTATTGAAGAAGTTTCTCGAATCAAAACGCAGTTGGCAATAGAGTATATGAAGGCGCAAGACTATCGTGGCGCAACGGCTACGATTGAGGAAGCCTTAGCCGCCGACCGTAAAAATGAAATTGCATGGTTGATGCGTGCGCAGATTTATCAATATTTAAAGGTGTATGATAAAGCACAAGAGAGTTTTCAAACTGCTTTGAATTTAAAACCTGATAGCGCTGAAATCAATAATAACTATGGTTGGTTTTTGTGTAGTGCCATGAATAATCCCAATGCTTCTATGGCGTATTTTGATAAGGCATTGTCTGACCCTACTTATCCCGACCCACAAGTGGCTTATATGAATAAGGGGATTTGTAGTGCCAAGATGGGGCAATATGCTTTATCACAAGCTTATTTGGAGCGTTCGCTGGCAGGTGCGCCTTGGTTTGTGCCTGTTTATAAGGAATTGGCACGCACGAAATTATTAGCAGGGCAAGCCCGTGAGGCAGATCAGTTTTTCCGTCAATATCAAAGCCGCATTGATGTGCTGGGTGCTGACGATTTATTGCTGGGTTGGCGAATTTCGCGAGCTTTAGGCAATTCTCAAGCCGCTTATGAATATGAAGCGCAATTAAGAACGAACTTTCCGTATTCGGATGAGTTAAAAGCAATTACAACAGGACATTAGGACATTTGTGATGAATGAAAACCAAGAAAAACAACAAAATGATGTGCAAAACCCAGCAGTAGAATTGGGTAAGAAATTACGCATGGAACGGGAACATCGCAGTTTGTCTGTTGGTGAAGTGGCAGAACGTTTGAAGTTGTCTGCTCGTCAGGTGGAAGCCTTGGAAAGCGGTAATTATGAAGGTTTGCCTGAATTGGTGTTTGTGCGTGGTTTTTTACGCACTTATGGTCGTTTCTTAGATATGAATGAGCAAGAAATTGCCGATTATTTAGACCGTATTTCACCGCAAGAGCGTAAAAATCATTATGCAGCTGAGCGCAAAACGGAACCGTTAAATTTTCAAAATCAAGAAGTGAAAAAACCGTTTCCTATTTGGATGGTGGGTGTGGTGGCGGCTGCGATTTTGGCAGCAGGTATTTTTGCGTGGCAAAGTAAATCGCAAGAAGAAAATGAAAAACAAGCCAATAATACGGAAGCGGTTATGGGCTTGAATCAAGTGGCTGCACCTAATATCGACCCCAGTAATGTGGCGGTTGTGCCTATGAATCAAGAGGGCACGGCATCTGCTCAACCTGCATCGGCAACCGCGTCTGCCGTAACCGCTTCTGCTGCATCTGCGCCAACTGCGGCAACGGCTTCTGCCACAGGGCAAGCAGCAGGTAATGAATTGGTGGTTAAAGTGCGTTATCGTTCGGTGTTGGTGATTAAAGACAAAAATGGTACGGATGTGATTAATCGGGTGGTACCCGCAGGCAGTGAACACCGTTTCCAAGGCGGTGCGCCTTATAATGTGCAGATTGGCTATGCTTTAGGTTCAACTGTGCAATTTGGCAGCCAAGAAATTGCAGTAGCACAACATATGGTAAGCAAAAAATCGGCTGCCATGACAGTAGGACAATAACGATGACTTCATCTTTGCAACGTCGTCAAACACATCAGGTGCAAATTGAACATATCACGGTAGGTTCAAATGCGCCTGTTGTGGTGCAATCGATGACCAATACCGACACGGCTGATGCCATGGGTACCGCTCAACAAGTGAAAGAGCTGGCAGATGCAGGCTCGGAAATGGTGCGGATTACGGTAAATAGCCCTGATGCGGCGGCTAAGGTGGCGGAAATTCGTCAGCGTTTAGATGATATGGGTTGTAACACGCCATTGATTGGTGATTTTCACTTCAATGGCGAACGCTTATTGGCGGAGTTTCCCGATTGTGCGAAAGCCCTTGCGAAATACCGTATTAACCCCGGTAATGTGGGTAAGGGGGCGAAAGGTGATGAAAAATTTGCCTATATGATACGCACAGCAGCGGAATACAATAAAGCGGTTCGGATTGGCGTGAACTGGGGTTCGCTCGACCAAAGTTTAGCCAAGCGTATGATGGATGCCAATTTGGCATCGGCACAACCGCAATCGCCTGATGAAGTGATGAAAGAAGCCTTGATTGTATCGGCATTAGAGTCGGCACAAAAAGCGATTGATTTGGGCTTGCCTGAAGATAAAATCATTTTGTCGTGCAAAGTGAGTGCGGTGCAAGATTTGATTCAAGTGTATCGTGAATTGGGCAGCCGTTGTCGTTTTCCTCTGCATTTGGGTTTAACAGAAGCGGGTATGGGCAGCAAAGGCATTGTGGCATCAACGGCTGCTTTAGCGGTTTTGTTGCAAGAAGGCATTGGCGACACCATTCGCATTTCTTTAACACCTGAACCCGGTAGTTCACGCACGCAAGAAGTGGTGGTGGCACAAGAAATTTTGCAAACCATGGGCTTGCGCTCGTTTACGCCTTTGGTAACCGCTTGCCCTGGCTGTGGTCGCACAACCAGTACCGTGTTTCAAGAATTGGCGCGTGATATTCAGCAATATTTGCGTGAACAAATGCCAATTTGGCGGATTCAATACCCTGGAGTTGAAAATCTGAATGTGGCGGTGATGGGGTGTGTGGTCAATGGACCGGGCGAGAGCAAATTAGCCGATATTGGCATCAGCTTACCCGGTACAGGGGAAACACCTGTTGCGCCTGTTTATGTGGATGGCGAGCGCAAGGTTACGCTCAAAGGCGACAATATGGCAGCCGAGTTTTTAGCCATTGTACAAGATTATGTGGTGGTGAATTATGGCGAGGGCGGTAAGAAACGCCAAACCAACCGTGTGATTCCGATTCAATCTGTATGAGGTAAGTGTGATGGCGCAAGATTTACGCGAATTGTTGTTTTTACTGTATTTACGCAATAATCCGCAATTAAAACATCAAGTGTTTATCTATACTTATCAAGGCGTGGGTGGAATGGCAATCAATCCGTTTCAATACGTTTGTGCGGATTTAGAACCCAATGTGCGTAAAAGTTTGATTTTGCAAAATTTGCCTGCGGGCGAAATGCTACAAGCCTTTATTGTGCCACAAGATGAGAATCATCCTGATGCAGCTTATGAAATTGAAAACACGGTGTTATATGGTAATAAAGCAGGCGTGTTGATTCATATTGAATTGAATAAAGAAAAGATTGAGCGTTCGGATAAATACAAGCAATTTACCATGCTGGCAGACAGTATGCTCAAGCAGTTTAGTTAAGTGAAAAATAATGGGACAAAAAATCCAAGCCGTGAAAGGCATGAATGATTTATTGCCTGTGGAACAGAAAGATTTTAAGCTCACCGCAGCATTCTGGCAGGCATTTGAAGAAGTGATTGTGCGTTGGACACGTCGTTTTGCGTATCAACAAATTCGCACGCCTATTGTGGAGCAAACGGGTTTATTTGTGCGCTCCATTGGCGAGGAAACGGATGTGGTTGGCAAAGAGATGTATACCTTTGCAGATTCCAATGATTCTTTGAGTTTAAGTTTGCGCCCTGAAGGGACAGCTTCTTGTTTGCGTGCGGTGGTGGAACATAATTTGTTGTATAACAGCCCGCAAAAATTGTGGTATATGGGACCGATGTTCCGCCGTGAGCGTCCGCAAAAAGGGCGTTATCGTCAGTTTCATCAGGTGGGAGTGGAAGCCTTAGGCTTTGACGGACCTGATGTGGATGCAGAAATGATAGCCATGTGTGCCGATTTGTGGCGCGAATTGGGTATTTTAGACTATTTAACTTTAGAAATTAATAGTTTAGGCAATAAGGAAGAACGTGCTGCTCATCGCACGGCTTTAGTGGAATATTTAACAGGCTTCCAAGACCAATTAGATGAAGACAGCCAACGCCGTTTGCATACCAATCCTTTGCGGGTGTTGGATACGAAGAATCCTGCTTTACAAGAAATGTGCAATGGTGCGCCGCGTTTGGTGGATTATTTAGGTGCAGAATCGCAAGCGCATTATGCAGGGTTTAAAGCCTTATTAGATGGTTTGGGCATTCGTTATGTGGAAAATCCGCGTTTGGTGCGTGGTTTGGATTACTATAATTTAACGGTGTTTGAATGGACAACTGATAAATTAGGCGCTCAAGCTACGGTATGCGGTGGCGGTCGCTATAATGGTTTAATTGAGGAATTGGGCGGTAAAGCTACGCCTGCCATTGGTTTTGCGATGGGAATGGAGCGTTTATTGCTGTTGGTGCGCGAGTATGGCAGTTTAGCGGTTCAAGCTGCGCCTGATATTTATGCTATGCAACAAGGCGAGGGAGCGGCGTTAAAAGTGATGCAATATGCCACGCAATTACGCGCAGCAGGCTGGTCGGTGTTACAACATTCAGGTACACAAAAATTGCAAACGCAAATGAAAAAAGCCGATGCCAGTGGGGCGCGTTTTGCTTTGATTGTGGCGCAAGATGAATTGGCAAATAACACGGTAACGCTGAAGGATATGCAAGGCACGTTACCGCAAACAACGGTTGCCGCCACAGAATTGCTCAATACTTTACAACAATGGAAGAACTCATAAATGGCAGCTCATTTAGACGACCAACAGGAATTAGAAAATTTTAAGCATTTTTGGCAAAGCTGGGGACGCTGGTTATTTGCAGTTTTGGCAGCTGCCGCATTGGCTTATTTGGCTTGGGTGTTGTATCAAAACCATCAAGTTTCACAAAATCAAGAAGCGGCAGCGGTGTTGGCAAAAATGGTGGAAAAAGCGCAAGCCAATCCTGAAGATAAAGCCATTAATAATGACTTGCAAACTTTGCAGCAGCAATATCCTAACAGCATTGCGGCTGCACAAGCCAGCATGATGGTTGCTGCCAATGATTTTGACAAAGCCCGTTATGAAGTGGCAGAAGGTCATTTAAATTGGGTATTGCAAAATCAAAAAACACCATTTGTGCAAGCACTTGCTGCACAGCGTTTGGCGATTGTGCAATTACAGCAGAAGAAATATGATGCTGCATTGGCAACGTTAAACACACCTGTGCAAGCTGCGTTTGAACCCGCTTTATTGGAAACCAAAGGCGATGTATTGGTGGCACAAGGCAAGCGAACCGAAGCGGTAGCAGCTTATGATGCCGCATTAGGTAAGTTAGCCAAAGATGCAGCAGGGCGTGAATTGCTGCAATTAAAAGCTGACCAATTAAAATAAACCCTAATGGAACAATGCTGGCTTGCCAAAAGAAATGCTTTGGCAAGCCTTAGCCATTTTTATAGAGAATATAAGCAGATGTTTCAACATATCCCGATATGTCAGACTATTGAGTGATGTGTTGCCCTAAATGAACAGGGCGTTATCCTTTCTTAATAGAAAGGGTTTCAACCAACAAGGAAATTTAAATGAAACCAACCATAGCATTGGTAGGACGACCCAATGTTGGGAAATCCACCTTATTTAACCGTTTAACGCGCACCAAAGATGCCTTAGTGGCTGATTTACCGGGCTTAACCCGCGACCGCCATTATGGGCATGGTCGTGTGGGCAGCAAGCCTTATTTAGTGATTGATACAGGGGGTTTTGAACCTGTGGTCGATAGCGGTATTTTGCATGAAATGGCAAAACATACCTTGCAAGCGATTGACGAAGCCGATGCGGTTATCTTTCTCGTAGATGGGCGTAATGGCTTAACGCCACAAGATAAAATCATTGCCGACCGTTTACGCCAAAGCCCGCGTCCTGTTTACTTAGCTGTGAATAAAGGCGAGGGCGCTAATCGTGATGTATTGGCTGCGGAATTTTTTGAATTGGCATTAGGCGAACCGCGTGTGATTTCAGGCGCACATGGTGATGGCGTTTATCATCTGATTGAAGATGTATTAGAGCATTTCCCCGATGCAGAAGATGAAGAGCCTGCGGCAAAACATCCTGTGTTTGCCGTGATTGGTCGTCCTAATGTGGGAAAATCCACCTTAGTGAATACCATCTTAGGCGAGGAGCGTGTGATTGCATTTGATATGGCAGGCACCACGCGCGACAGTATCCATATTGATTTTGAACGCGAAGGCAAACCTTTTACCATTATCGATACCGCAGGTGTGCGCCGTCGGGGTAAGGTGGAAGAAGCGGTAGAAAAGTTTTCCGTGATTAAAGCCATGCAAGCGATTGAAGCGGCGAATGTGGCGGTATTGGTGTTAGATGCGTCGCAAGACATTGCCGACCAAGATGCTACCATTGCAGGCTTTGCTCTAGAAGCAGGACGCGCTTTAGTGGTAGCGGTGAATAAATGGGACAGCGTTGATGATGAACGTAAAGAACAGATTAAACGAGATATTGCACGTAAACTGTATTTCTTAGATTTTGCCCAGTTCCACTATATTTCAGCCTTAAAAGAACGCGGTATCCAAGGCTTATTTGCCAGCATTCAGCAAGCCTACAATGCTGCGATGATTAATATGCCCACACCCAAAATCACCCGTGTATTACAAACCGCCATTGAACGCCAATCACCACCACGCGCAGGCTTAGTTCGCCCTAAAATGCGTTATGCCCACCAAGGGGGCATGAATCCGCCTGTGATTGTGATACATGGCAATGCCTTGCAGCATATTTCCGATTCTTATACCCGTTATCTCACACAAACATTCCGTAAAGCCTTTAATTTACAAGGCACCCCCTTGCGGATTCAATACAATGTTTCAGAAAACCCGTATGAAGAAGCAGATGATAAACCCAAGAAAAAACCTTTGCGCCGCGTGGCATTGAGTAATCGCATTGAAAAACGCGAAAACCGTAAAGAAGAAAAAGAACGCATTAAAAAAGCAAAAAAACGCCCCGTTAGCGTGAAAAAGCAGCAAACCCAGAAAAAATAATGCGCTTTCGCATACAAATATATTGGTCAAATGCACTATTCACGTTACAATAACTTATGTGCAGTTCAACCCACTGCTACTTTTAATAACCAAAAACCATCATTAAATGGAGTTAAAATATGACAGCTAAAGGACAAATGTTACAAGATCCTTTTTTGAACGCTCTGCGTAAAGAACATGTACCTGTTTCGATTTATCTTGTAAACGGCATTAAATTACAAGGTCAAGTGGAATCATTCGACCAATATGTTGTGTTATTACGCAACACATCGGTAACGCAAATGGTATATAAACACGCCATTTCTACCATCGTTCCTGCGCGTGCCGTGAGTTTGCAACATGAGCATAAAGTCCCTCAAGCGGCTTCAGCAGAGGCAAGTGCCGCAAACTAAACCCACTTTTTCGCGACGCCTTACTGAGTTCAGTAAGGCGTTTTTCTATGGTTATCGCTTACATTTTTTAACCATCAGCGTGTCGCAATGGCATATCAAGCATTTAAGATAATTGCATCATTCAAAGCAGCTAAAAAAGCGCTCAACGCCATTTTGTCAAGACTGGTTGGACAAAAAAAAATACTATATATTGTGGTTCGCTCCGCTTCGGACTACTACATATAGTATTTTTCAATTCAACTAGGACAAGCAATGAACGCAGCAATCAGTATGAAAGTAACCAAACGCGATGGTCGTTTAGAAGACATTAATTTGGATAAAATCCACCGTGTGATTACATGGGCAGCAGAAGAATTAAACCATGTTTCCGTGTCGCAAGTTGAATTGAAATCGCATATCCAATTTTACAATGGCATTCGTACTGAAGACATTCACGAAACCATCATTAAAGCTGCCGCTGACCTGATTTCTGAAGACACACCCGATTATCAATATTTGGCAGCACGTTTGGCTATTTTCCATTTGCGTAAAATTGCTTATGGCACTTATCAGCCGCCTCATCTGTTTGAGCATGTTAGTAAATTAGTTGCAGCAGGCAAATATGATAAACATTTGTTATCCGATTACAGCCGCGCAGAATATGATGAATTGAATCATTATATTGACCATGAGCGCGATTTAACCTTTTCTTATGCCGCTGTTAAACAATTAGAAGGCAAATATTTGGTGCAAAACCGTGTTACCCGCCAAATTTACGAGACCCCTCAATTTCTTTATATGTTGGTGGCGATGTGTTTGTTTGCCAAATATCCGCGTGAAACCCGTTTAAGCTATGTGAAACGCTTTTACGATGCCACCAGCCAATTCAAAATTTCATTACCCACGCCTATTATGTCGGGGGTACGCACGCCCACTCGTCAATTCTCAAGCTGCGTGTTGATTGAATGTGATGACAGTTTAGACAGCATTAATGCAACCACCAGCTCGATTGTTAAATATGTGTCGCAGCGAGCAGGGATAGGCATTAATGCAGGACGTATTCGCGCGTTGGGCAGCGAAATTCGCGGCGGTGAAGCACAGCATACAGGTTGTATTCCCTTTTTTAAAATGTTCCAAGCAGCCGTGAAATCATGTTCACAAGGTGGCGTAAGGGGTGGGGCGGCAACGCTGTTTTATCCTTTGTGGCATTTGGAAGTGGAAAGCCTGTTGGTATTGAAAAACAATCGTGGGGTAGAAGATAACCGTGTACGCCAGTTAGATTATGGCGTGCAAATCAATCGTTTGCTTTATACCCGTTTGATTAAAGGCGGCAACATCACTTTGTTTTCACCTAATGAAGTCCCCGGTTTATATGATGCGTTTTTTAATAATCAAGACGAATTTGAACGTTTATATACGCAATATGAGCAAGACCCACATATTCGCAAACGGGTGATTCCTGCTACAGATTTATTTTCTGTGTTGATGCAAGAGCGTGCCAGCACAGGACGGATTTATATTCAAAATGTGGACCATTGCAATACCCATAGTCCTTTTGACCCTGCGGTCGCGCCTGTGCGTCAATCGAATTTGTGTTTGGAAATTGCATTGCCCACCAAGCCACTCAACAATATTAATGATGAGCAGGGCGAAATTGCGTTGTGTACCTTATCGGCATTTAATTTAGGGGCGTTGGAAAGTTTAGATGAATTGGAAAACTTAGCCGATTTAGCAGTACGCGCGCTGGATGCTTTATTAGATTATCAAGATTATCCTGTTCCTGCGGCAAAAATCGCAACCATGAACCGCCGCACCTTAGGTGTGGGTGTGATTAACTATGCTTATTATTTAGCTAAAAACGGCGTGCGTTATAGCGATGATTCAGCTTTAGGCTTAACCCATCGCACTTTTGAAGCCATTCAATATTATTTACTCAAAGCATCGGTGGCTTTAGCCAAAGAATATGGTGCTTGCCCCTTGTTTCAAGAAACCACATACGCGCAAGGTAAATTACCCATCGATACTTATAAAAAAGATTTAGACAATATTTGTTCTGAACCTTTGCATTTAGATTGGGAACACTTACGGCAAGAAATTATCCAACATGGCTTACGCAATTCCACTTTAACCGCCTTAATGCCTTCTGAAACCAGCTCACAAATTGCCAATGCCACCAACGGCATTGAACCTCCACGCGGCTTAGTAACTGTAAAAGCCTCAAAAGACGGCATCTTAAAACAAGTGGTGCCTGAATTTGAACGCTTAAAAGGGCAATATGAAACCTTATGGCAACTGCCCAACAACGATGGCTACATTAAATTAGTGGGCGTGATGCAAAAATTTGTTGACCAAGCCATTTCAGCCAATACCAGTTACGACCCTGCCAAATTTGAAGGGCATAAAGTTCCCATGAAACAAATGCTCAAAGACTTGCTCACGGCGTATAAATACGGCTTAAAAACCCTGTATTACCACAACACCCGTGATGGTGCAGACGACACACAAACCGATTTGCAAGACGATAATTGTGCAGGCGGTGCGTGTAAGATTTAAACAATAAAACAGGGCATCTTACCATGCCCTGATGTCCATATTATTGCGAAAACCAACGAAAGAATGTTATGTCTTGCGAACATTTAACCATGTCATACAGCACATTTAATAAACAAAAAAACAATGCCTTGCTTGAACCCATGTTTTTTGGGCAATCTGTTAATGTGGCGCGTTATGACCAACAAAAATATGAAATTTTTGAAAAACTGATTGAAAAACAACTGTCGTTTTTTTGGCGACCTGAAGAAATTGATGTATCACGCGACCGCATCGATTATCAAAATCTGCCCGACCATGAAAAGCATATTTTTATCAGTAATTTAAAATATCAAACCTTATTGGATTCCATTCAAGGGCGCAGCCCCAATATGGCATTGTTGCCATTGGTGTCGATTCCTGAATTGGAAACTTGGATAGAAACATGGTCATTTTCAGAAACCATCCATTCGCGCAGTTATACCCATATTATCCGCAATATCGTTAATGACCCATCTATTGTGTTTGATGATATTGTACAAAACAGCTATATCATTGCCCGCGCGGAAGACATCGCCTGTTATTACGATGATTTGATTGAATACACGCAATATTACAATTTATTAGGACAAGGCAAACACCAAATCAATGGCAAAACGCTGACCATTCATTTGCGTGAACTCAAGAAAAAATTGTATTTGTGCTTGATGTGTGTGAATGTATTGGAGGCGATTCGTTTTTATGTGTCGTTTGCGTGTTCATTTGCATTTGCAGAACGCGAGCTGATGGAAGGCAATGCCAAAATCATTAAATTGATTGCTCGTGATGAAGCCTTGCATTTAACAGGGACACAGCATATTTTAAATTTAATGCGTAATGGGGTAGATGATGCTGAAATGGCAGAAATTGCCACAGAATTAGAGCAGGAATGCGTTACCTTGTTTCAAAAAGCGGCGGAACAAGAAAAAGAATGGGCAGAATATTTGTTTAAAGATGGTTCAATGATAGGCTTAAATAAAGATATTTTAGGGCAATATATTGAATACATTACCAATCTTCGCATGATGGCAGTAGGCTTGCAGCCGATTTTTGAAAAAGCCACACAAAACCCAATTCCGTGGATTAATGCGTGGTTGTCTTCGGATAATGTGCAAGTTGCACCGCAAGAGGTAGAAATCAGCTCGTATTTGGTGGGGCAGATTGATGCCGAAGTCAGCGCAGATGATTTGGGTGATTTTGAGCTATGAGTTTGATTATCACACACAGCCAAACTTTTGAATTGCGCCATGATGAAACGCTTTTGGAAGGCTTAGAACGCACAGGGCATGAGGTGGCTTATCAATGCCGTCATGGTTATTGTGGTGCGTGTCGTGTGAAATTGTTGGCGGGCAAAGTGGAATATACGGATTTGCCTTTGGCTTATGTGGCACCTGATGAGATTTTGCCTTGCTGTTGCCGTATTACTGAATCCATTCGTATTGATTGTAATATCCGCACATCTTGTGCAGACTTGTTACCATCTTAATAGAAATATGCTATAAATGATGCGCTTAAAAACTATTATTCAGTTTAACACCTTGAAATTTCATTCATTGATGGCGGATAATTCAAACAGGGGGGGCGTAACCCCGTCTGTTTCAGGGCAACACGTAGGGCGACGCTTTATGTGTCGTTCTGTGTGTTGAAACATCTAGCCTTATTCTGAAAACTGTAACCACACATTTTAAAAGGAAAGTAAAATGAGTAATGAATTGATTGTCCATGCTACTGATGCGACTTTTGAACAAGAAGTTTTGAAATCGGAATTGCCTGTATTGTTAGACTTTTGGGCACCTTGGTGCGGACCTTGCAAAATGATTGCCCCTGTTTTAGATGATTTGGCGGTGGAATTTGAAGGCAAGGTAAAGATCGTTAAAATCAATATTGATGATAACGAACAAACGCCTGCTCAATTTGGTGTACGCGGTATTCCAACTTTGATGATTTTCAAAAATGGTCAAAATGTGGCAACAAAAGTGGGTGCATTGGCAAAAGGTCAATTAACTGCATTTATTAATGCTTCTATTGCATAAGTATCTCGCGATGAAAAAAAAGGCATGTTATTCAAACATGCCTTTTTTCTTATTGGCTTAAAATCACCACGCGCCGAATAACAATGGGTTGAACGGGTACGTTTTGATGGTAGGCTCTATCGGTTGTTTTAACCTTGGCAATTTTATTAACCACATCCATGCCTTGTACCACTTTACCAAATACGGCATAGCCATAACCTTGAGAAGTGGTGTTTTGATGGTTTAAAGAAGGGTTGTTGGCAACATTAATGAAAAATTGGCTGGTTGCTGAGTGGGGTGAAGCGGTACGCGCCATGGCAATCGTGCCTACGGTGTTTTTTAAACCATTATTAGCTTCGTTGTTAATGGCTTTATCGGTGGCTTTTTGTGCCATCTCGGGCGTGAAGCCGCCGCCTTGAATCATGAAGCCATCAATCACGCGATGAAAAATCGTGCCATTATAAAAACCTTTGCGGGCATAGCTCACGAAGTTTTCAACGGTTTTGGGAGCTTTTTGTTCATCTAAGGATAAGACGATTTTGCCCATATTGGTGTCGATTTCGGCGCGGGTTTCAGCTTGTGCGCTGAATGCGGTGAAACCCAGTAGGCTGCTTAAAATAACTTTGGATAAGGTGTTCATGCGCTTGTTCTCGTTGCTTAGAAGAAAATATCAGGGGGAGTATTATCGTGGATTTTCGGGTAATAAAGCGTAAAAGAGTGGTAAAAGCCTTTATTGTGCTAACCAAGTATACCAAAGTAATGCTAAGGCAGATGCAATCAAACATACCCATGCGCTTATCACAATGATTTCATTTACAGACCGTTTTTGTTGGCGATTTAGTAAACGGCTTACTATGAAAACGATAAGGGCTACGAAAAAGAAAATTCTAATCAAACGTCCAATCATGACTTATCCACTACCATTCAAACCGATATAATAAGCCTTTTTATTTGTCTGTCGCGAAAATCTATGTTTCAAGCCGATAGTGTGGGCATTGTTTACCCACAAAAAATTTCTTTTGATACACCATTGCGTTTGCAAAATGGCTCAACTTTGCCTCGTTTTGATTTGATGGTGGAAACTTATGGAACGCTGAATGCTGCTAAAGATAATGCGGTGTTGATTTGCCATGCTTTATCGGGTAATCACCATGTGGCAGGGTATCACAGTGAAAACGATAAATATGCAGGGTGGTGGGACAATATGGTGGGTCCTAATAAGCCTATTGATACCAATCGTTTCTTTGTGGTGGGCTTAAATAATTTGGGCGGTTGTCATGGAAGTACAGGGCCGTTAAGCGTGAATCCCGACACAGGAATGGAATATGGTGCCGATTTTCCTGTGGTAACGGTTAAAGACTGGGTTAAAAGCCAAGCGATGTTGGCGGATTATTTGGGGATTCAACAATGGGCAGCGATAGTAGGCGGTAGTTTAGGCGGTATGCAAGCCCTGCAATGGACGATTGATTTTCCTGAGCGGGTAAAACACGCTTTAGTGATTGCATCTGCCACGCGCTTATCAACACAAAACATTGCGTTTAATGATGTAGCTCGCCAAGCCATTATTACCGACCCTGATTTTCATGATGGGCATTATCGGCGTTATCAAACCATTCCTCGCCGAGGATTACGCATTGCTCGTATGATGGGACACATTACTTATTTAGCGGAAGAAGGTTTGGGCAAAAAATTTGGACGTGCCAGACAGCATAGCAGTTATCAATATAATTATGATGTGGAATTTGAGGTGGAATCCTATTTACGCTATCAAGGCGATAAATTTGCTGAGCGTTTTGATGGCAACACTTATTTGCGTATGACCAAAGCGTTAGATTATTTTGAACCTGCCGCAGATTTTGGCAATGATTTAATTGCTGCATTAAAAACCGTTCAAGCCAAATTTTTTGTTGCCAGTTTTAGTACCGACTGGCGTTTTGCACCTGCTCGTTCACGGGCTTTAGTGAAACACTTGGTTAAAGCAGGCAAGCATGTGCAATATATTGAAGTGGAATCACATCATGGACACGATGCGTTTTTAATGACTGATGAGCCTTATATTAAAGCAGTACGCACTTATATGAACAATATAGCAAAGGAATGTTGCCATGATGAATCTGCGCGATGATTTACAACTGATTTATGATTGGATTCCCGCACAAAGTCGCGTATTAGATTTGGGCTGTGGCGATGGCGAGCTGTTGTCGGCTTTGGTAACGGAAAAGCAATGCAGTGGTTATGGCGTGGAAATTGATACGCAAGGCGTATTAGCCGCTATGGCGCGGGGTGTGAATGTGATACAAGCGGATTTGGAGCAAGGTTTACTGGATTTTGATGACAATAGTTTTGACATTTTAATCTTGAGTCAAACCATACAATCCATGCAAAACACCGAAACCATTTTGCGCGACCTCACGCGAGTCGCCAAACAAGCGATTGTATCGTTTCCTAATTTTGGTTATTGGAAAAACCGCATTCAAATCGGCTTAATGGGGCATATGCCTGTGAGTGAGAGAATGCCTTATCAATGGTATAACACACCTAATATCCATCTTTGTACATTGCAAGATTTTGAATTGTTGTGTGCCAGAAACCATATTCGCATTTTGGAACGTGCGGTAATGACAGGGCAAAAACGGGTAAACACATTGCCTAATTTATTGGGCAGTTTGGCGTTTTATCGAGTGGGGTAAACCATGCAGCGCATAATTATTACAGGGCATAGTCGGGGTTTGGGGCAAGCCTTAACCGCTTATTATTTGCAACATGGTAAGGCTGTGTTGGGTTTGGCGCGTCATGGTTTGCCTGAACAACACGGTTTAAGCCAATATCTGCTAGATTTATCGGATAATCAAGCATTAAATGACGCGAAATTACATAGTGTTTTAAGCAATTTTATTGCGCCTGCTCATGAAGTCATTCTCATTAATAATGCAGCAACGGTTGTACCCAATGCGTTGGCAGGTAAGGCAAAGACATCGGAGATTGCTCAAGCCATTCAAGTGAATGTAACCGCACCGCTGGTGTTGAGTAATGCTTTAATGGCACTGGTTACATCACAGCAGCGTTTAAAAATTGTGCATATTAGCAGTGGGGCAGGACGACAGGCTTATGCTGGCTGGTGTGTGTATGGAGCCAGTAAAGCCGCGCTTGACCATCATGCACGCTGTGTGGCAGCCGAAAATCATGCCAATGTGCAAATCATCAGCTTAGCCCCAGGGATTATTGACACCGATATGCAAGCAGAAATCCGTGCCGCTTCTTACGAAGATTTTCCTTTGCAATCTCGTTTTCAAGCCTTGAAAGAACAAGGTCAATTAAGTGCGCCTGCGGTAACGGCAAAAATGATTGCACAATATATTGA
Source organism: Neisseria sp. (assembly GCA_041855125.1). Lineage (GTDB taxonomy): Bacteria > Pseudomonadota > Gammaproteobacteria > Burkholderiales > Neisseriaceae > Neisseria. The sequence goes on from JBHADP010000012.1 coordinate 24,126, forward strand.
AGCTGCCATTTTTGGACAAACCACCATTGCCGATATTCGAGATTAACAATCATGAGTTCATCTGATTTTCAAACCATTTTAAAAAACTTAGGTAAACAAGCCAAACAAGCGGCGGAACAACGCGCTGCTGAAGAAGCACGCCAAGCTCAATTAGCAGCCGAACAATTCGATTTTGTGAAAGAAATGCATGATGTTCAGCCCTTAAAAAACAGCCAACGTTATGCACCGCCACGCGACACTTCTCCTATTAAACCGCGCGTTCAAGCCGAACAAGAATTAGAAGAAGCCGATTACTTCTATATAGGCGATGGACAATGGCTCGATATTCCTGCGAATTTCAGCAAAAATGGACAAGGGCAAAACGATATCCGCCGCTTACAAACAGGGCATTATGAAGTGGTTGCCGATGTTGATTTACATGGCTATAAACAAGAAGAAGCGCAACAAGTTTTAAACGAATTTATTGAATTTGTGAAAAAACGCGGTGTGTGTGGAGAAATTGTGCATGGCAGTGGGCTGGGATCATCAGGCTATCAACCTGTGCTGAAAAATTTAGTTCGCCGTTGGCTGATGGCACACCCTGATGTTTTGGCTTATGCTGAACCGCATAAAAACAATGATGGCGCAGTCCGCATTTTACTCAAACGTCGCCGCTCACATGATTAATTGTTCTTTATCGAACTAAAATAATCAAAAATAACATTCTTTTGTTTTCATTTTAGAAAATTTATTAATAAAAACATAATCATTCATGGCTTGGCACTCGGGATTCATTCGCAAAATGAATTGCCAATCAGACAGTTTGCTGATAGCATTTCAGCCGCAACCATAGAGTAAGGCATTGTTGTAAGAGTGTTTTGAAGCAATAAGCTGTTGAAAACAAAAAATTGTATTTGAAATCAAATAACGCACGGGCTGCCATACCAATATGGTTTTTCAGAAACGAAAAAATTGGCAATGACGCTTTAATTTTAAACAACACAGAAAAGGATTAGAACTATGTCTCAAACATACAATTCTGTTACTGACGTAGATCCAATTGAAACCCAAGAATGGCTGGACGCATTAAGTTCAGTTTTGGAAAATGAGGGTGAAGAACGCGCACATTTCTTGTTAGAAAACTTGGTGAAATATACGCGCCGCCGTGGTGTACACTTACCATTTGATGCGACCACAGCTTATCTAAACACCATTCCTGTGGGCTTAGAGAAAAAATCCCCTGGTAATCATGATTTAGAACATCGTATTCGCGCTGCTATTCGTTGGAATGCGGCTGCCATGGTGTTACGTGCGGGCAAGAAAGATTTAGAGTTGGGCGGTCATATTGCGTCTTTCCAATCGGCAGCAACTTTGTATGATGTGGGTTTTAACCATTTCTGGAAAGCCAAAGGCGAAGGCGAAGAAGGCGATATGATTTTCGTACAAGGTCATGTTGCCCCTGGTATTTATGCGCGTGCTTTTGTAGAAGGTCGTTTAACAGAAGAGCAATTAAACAATTTCCGTCAAGAAGTAGATGGCAAAGGTTTATCTTCTTATCCACACCCACATTTAATGCCTGATTTTTGGCAATTCCCAACCGTATCAATGGGCTTAGGTCCATTGATGGCAATCTATCAAGCACGTTTCTTAAAATACTTGGATTCACGCGGTTTAAGTAAAACTAAAGGTCGCAAAGTTTGGTGTTTCTGTGGCGATGGCGAAATGGACGAACCTGAAAGCCAAGGCGCGATTTCATTGGCAGCGCGTGAAGGTTTGGACAACTTGATTTTTGTGATTAACTGTAACTTGCAACGCTTAGATGGTCCTGTACGCGGTAATGGCAAAATCATCCAAGAATTAGAAGGTAACTTCCGTGGTGCAGGTTGGAATGTATTAAAAGTGATTTGGGGCAGCCGTTGGGACGCTTTATTGGCACGCGACACCGACAATCATCTGAAACAACGTATGGATGAAGTGGTCGATGGTGACTACCAAACTTATAAATCACGCGATGGCGCGTATGTACGCGAACATTTCTTCAATACCCCTGAATTAAAAGCCATGGTTGCCAATATGTCAGACAAAGAAATTTGGCAATTAAACCGTGGTGGTCATGACCCCCATAAAGTGTATGCTGCTTATTATGAAGCGGTAAACAATCCTAAAGGTCGCCCAACGGTGATTTTAGCCAAAACCATTAAGGGTTATGGCATGGGCGAAGCAGGCGAAGGTCAAAATATCGCGCACCAAGCGAAAAAAATGGACGTGGCTTCACTCAAGCAATTCCGTACCCGTTTTAGCATTCCTGTAACCGATGAGCAAATTGAAAGCGGTAATATCCCTTACTACCGCTTCCCTGAAGACAGCGAAGAAATGCGCTATTTGCGTGAACGCCGCAATGCTTTGGGTGGCTATTTACCACAACGTAATCCTAACACAGAAGCCTTGCCTGTTCCTGCTTTAGATGCGTTTGATGCCCAACTGCAATCAAGTGGCGACCGTGAATTTTCAACCACCATGGCATTTGTGCGTATCTTATCAACTTTGTTGAAAGATAAACAATTAGGTAAACGCATTGTACCGATTGTGCCTGATGAAAGCCGTACTTTTGGTATGGAAGGCATGTTCCGTCAATATGGCATTTGGAACCCGAAAGGTCAGCAATATACCCCACAAGATAAAGACCAATTAATGTTCTATAAAGAATCGATTGACGGTCAAATCTTGCAAGAAGGCATTAATGAACCTGGTGCAATGGCAGACTGGATTGCTGCTGCCACATCTTATGCCAATAACCGTTATGCCATGATTCCATTCTATATTTACTACTCCATGTTTGGCTTCCAACGAGTAGGCGATTTGGCTTGGGCAGCTGGCGATATGCACGCACGCGGTTTCTTGGTAGGCGGTACAGCAGGACGCACCACATTAAACGGCGAAGGTTTACAACACGAAGATGGTCATAGCCATATTCAAGCGGATTTGATTCCAAACTGCTTGTCTTATGACCCTACATTCCAATATGAATTGGCTGTGATTATTCAAGACGGTTTACGCCGTATGTATGTTGAACAAGAAGATGTGTTCTACTACTTAACGGTGATGAATGAAAACTACGCGCATCCTGCTTTACCACAACGTGAAGGCATTGAACAAGAAATCTTGAAAGGTATGTATTTGTTCCGTCAAGGTGCAGATAGCGAGAAGAAAGTTCAATTAATGGGTTCTGGCGTGATTTTGAATGAAGTGATTCATGCTGCCGATTTATTAAAAGCTGATTTTGGTGTGGAAGCCGATATTTGGTCTTGCCCATCATTTAATTTGTTGCACCGCGATGCGATTGAAGCCGACCGTTGGAATCGTTTACACCCAATGGCAACACCTAAAGTACCTTTCGTTACACAACAATTACAAGGTCATACAGGTCCTGTTGTGGCTTCTACTGATTATATTCGCAGTTTTGCCGACCGTATTCGTGCGTATATTCCGCAAGAAAATGGCGAATATGTGGTATTGGGTACAGATGGCTTTGGTCGCAGCGACAGCCGTGCGAATTTGCGCGATTTCTTTGAAGTAGACCGCTATCATGTGGTGGTGGCAGCTTTGAGTGCTTTGGCAAATCAAGGCAAAGTGGGCAAAGAAATGGTGCAACAAGCCATTCAAAAATATGGTATCAAAACTGACGTTGAGCCCAGCTGGAAACGTTAATCCCGATACCCAATCAGTTTTTAATTCAATACACGGTTATTGCTAATAAGGGCAATAACCGTTCGAGGATAACACGATGAGTCAAATCGTAGAAATTAAAGTGCCTGATATTGGTGGGCATGAAAATGTGGATGTGATTGCCGTTGAAGTGAAAGTGGGCGATAGCATTGCATTAGAAGATACTTTGATTACGTTAGAAACCGATAAAGCCACCATGGATGTGCCTGCTGATGCGGCTGGCGTGGTGAAAGAAGTGAAAGTCAAAGTAGGCGATAAAGTATCAGAAGGAAATGTGATTGTGGTGGTAGAAGCAGCAGCCAGCGCGGCAGAGCCTGCTCCTCAAGCTGCTGCAACGCCTGCTGCGCCTGTTGCGGAAAAGGCTGCACCTGCGGCTGTTCATGCAGCAACGGTGAAAGTAGAAGTGCCTGATATTGGTGGACATGAGAATGTGGATGTGATTGCCGTTGAAGTGAAAGTAGGCGATACCATCGCTAAAGATGACACTTTAATCACGTTGGAAACCGATAAGGCTACGATGGATGTACCCAGCACGGCAGCAGGGGTAGTACAAGCCGTTTATGTGAAAGTGGGCGATAAAGTTTCACAAGGCACGCATATTATTGAAATTGCCACTACTGGACAAACGGCTAGCGCTGCACCTGTAGAAGTGGCATCTCCTGCGCCTGCTGTTGCTCCAGCCGCTCCAACCATACCTGCTCAAGCAACTTTGACACCTGCTTCTCATACAACAGAAGCTCCTAAAGCGGCTTTTGGTGCAACGCCTATTAATGAAGCAGGGTTTGCCAAAGCCCACGCAGGCCCTTCTGCACGCAAATTGGCGCGTGAATTGGGTGTGGACTTGAGCTTGGTAACGGGTACAGGGGCAAAAGGTCGTATTGTTGGCGATGATATTAAAGCCTTTGTTAAAGCAGCAATGCAAGGTGGGGCAGGTAAAGCCTCTGCGGTGGCAGCAACGCCTTCTTTAGGTGGAGGCTTGGATTTATTGCCTTGGCCGAAAGTAGATTTCAGCAAATTTGGTGAAATTGAAGTTCAACCTTTATCGCGTATTAAGAAAATTTCAGGTCAAAATTTATCGCGCAACTGGGTGATGATTCCTCATGTTACGGTGAACGATGAAGCAGATATGACGGACTTGGAAACATTCCGTCAACAGCTGAATAAAGAATGGGAACGCGAAGGTTTGAAGCTATCACCATTAGCGTTCATTATTAAAGCATCGGTAACGGCTTTAAAAGCCTTCCCTGAATTTAATTCATCATTAGATGGCGATAATTTGGTATTGAAAAAATACTACAACATTGGTTTTGCTGCCGACACGCCCAATGGCTTAGTAGTTCCTGTGATTAAAGATGCCGATAAAAAAGGTTTGAAAGAAATTTCGCGTGAACTGACTGAATTAAGTAAAAAAGCGCGTGAAGGTAAATTGAAACCGAATGAAATGCAAGGTGCAACGTTTACCATCTCTAGCTTAGGCGGTATTGGTGGTACAGGCTTTACACCGATTGTTAATGCACCTGAAGTGGCGATTTTAGGTGTATGTAAATCACAAATGAAACCTGTGTGGAATGGCAAGGAATTTGAACCTCGTTTAATGTGTCCGTTGTCATTGTCGTTTGACCATCGTGTGATTGATGGTGCAGCAGGTATGCGCTTTACTGTTTATTTGGCGAATTTGTTAAAAGACTTCCGCCGCGTGGTGCTGTAAATCAAAATAATCGGCTTTTTGCTTGGCGGCAAAAGCCGATTATTAAGCCATAGAAAGATTCAAGATGAGTTTAATTGAATTAAAAGTCCCCGATATTGGTGGACATGAAAATGTTGATATTATTGCTGTGGAAATCAAAGTAGGCGATACCATAGCCATTGAAGATGCTTTGGTTACTTTGGAAACCGATAAAGCCACTATGGATGTACCTTCTGATGCGGCTGGCGTGGTAAAAGAAGTAAAAGTGAAAGTAGGCGATAAGATTTCTGAAGGCGGGGTGATTGCGATTATTGAAGCAGTTGCCAGTGATGTGCCTCAAAAAGAAGCCGCGCCCGCTCAAGAAACAGCGCAAGCAGCACCTGCGCCACAAGCTGCATCGTTTAATGGCACGGCTGAGGCAGAATATGATGTGGTGGTATTAGGTGGCGGGCCGGGTGGTTATTCGGCAGCGTTTGCCGCAGCAGACGAAGGTTTGAAAGTAGCGATTGTTGAGCGTTATGCCACATTAGGCGGTGTGTGCTTGAACGTAGGTTGTATTCCTTCTAAAGCCTTGTTGCATAATGCTAATGTGATTGATGAAGTACGCCATTTAGCCGCTAATGGTATTAAATATCCTGAACCTGAACTGGATATTGATATGTTACGCGCTTATAAAGAAAAAGTGATTGGCAAGCTAACCACGGGTTTAGCAGGCATGGCAAAAGCGCGTAAGGTTGATGTGATTCGCGGCAATGGTCAATTTATTAGCCCTAATCACATGGAAGTAGCGCTGACCACAGGTTCAGGTAAAGACGAAACAGGCGAGAAAAAAACCATTGCGTTTAAAAATGCCATCATTGCAGCAGGCAGCCGTGTGGTGAATTTGCCTTTTATTCCACAAGACCCACGCATTATTGATTCAACTGGTGCATTAGCATTGAAAGATGTTCCCAATAAAATGTTGATTATTGGTGGTGGCATTATCGGCTTAGAAATGGGTACGGTTTACAGCACGCTAGGTACACGCTTAGATGTGGTGGAAATGATGGACGGCTTAATGCAAGGTGCCGACCGTGATTTGGTAAAAGTATGGCAAAAACAAAACGAATATCGTTTTGATAACATTATGGTCAATACTAAAACCGTTGCCGTAGAAGCCAAAGAAGATGGTATTTATGTGAGCTTTGAGGGTGCGAATGCGCCTAAAGAGCCACAACGTTATGATGTGGTATTGGTGGCGGCAGGTCGTGCGCCCAATGGTAAATTGATTGGTGCAGAAAAAGCAGGCGTGGCAGTAACCGAACGTGGTTTTATTGAAGTTGATAAACAAATGCGCACCAATGTGTCCCATATTTATGCGATTGGTGATATTGTAGGACAACCTATGCTGGCACATAAAGCCGTTCATGAAGGTCATGTGGCAGCCGAGAATTGTGCAGGACATAAAGCCTATTTTGATGCGCGTGTGATTCCAGGTGTGGCTTATACATCGCCTGAAGTCGCTTGGGTGGGTATCACTGAAACGGCTGCTAAAGAGCAAGGCATGAAAATTACCAAAGCCAATTTCCCATGGGCAGCATCAGGTCGTGCGATTGCCAATGGCTGCGACCAAGGCTTCACGAAGCTGATTTTTGATGCTGAAACAGGTCGTATTATTGGTGGCGGTATTGTTGGACCCAATGGTGGCGATATGATAGGGGAAATCTGTTTAGCCATTGAAATGGGCTGTGATGCCACCGATATTGGTAAAACCATACATCCTCATCCTACTTTAGGCGAAACCATTGGGTTGGCTGCTGAAGTGGCATTGGGCGTTTGCACCGATTTACCCCCACAACGCAAAAAATAAAATATTTCATTGCGTCTAGCCGTTTGAATGCGCTTCAAACGGCTATTTTATTGCGCTTCAAAATGCACATAACAATCGCCACATAAAATATTCAATTCAGGTTTGCCCCATACGGCTGCTTGGCAACTGGGGCAACAATATTTAATCCGATTACTGGTATTGCGATATTGATAGCCCGTATCAGTTTGTTTAAGTGATTTAATCACAGAAATTGGGTTTAAAGTGGGTTTGCCATAAGAAGAAATAAGCGTTTCGGTTTGAGGTGGGTCGAATAAATGGTCGGATGGTTCGGGAAGCGGCTCAATGATTTCGCTTACTGATGTTTCTTCCGATACATTCACTCCATCATCGGCTTCAATAGGCAAGGTTGGCATAGGTAAAGGCTTTAAGATACTCGGCACATAAGCAGGCGACAGTTTTTGTTCCACAGGCAGCGCAGGCGAAGTTTTGAGCTTATTTTCTACATTTAAACGGCTGCTATAAGTGATTTTTTGCCCAATCGAAGGCGGAAAAGGTGGGTAAACATCATACCAACCAATAGAAAATTCAGTTTGTAATAAGCGTTCTGCTGCCCATAAAAACAAACCGTCTTCCAAAATATAATGCCCCATGTGTTCACCTGTGCGTTTTCCCCCGGGTTGATGCGTATCAGAAGGCATTAAACCGATGGATTCCATTTTATCTGCCCATTCACGGTTATGATAAGCACGCCGCCCAACCGTGCCATAGTATTGTTGCCATTGATGCACCATTTCATGCACCAAAGTTGCCAGCGTATCAATTACAGGTAATACCCCAAAATATTCAGGATTTAACGCAATTTCATCGGTATATAAACCCGTATCAGAAATAAATCGTTTATGCGAATAATAGCCAACCGAATTGGCTTTACGCTGAATAGAAATGGTACATTTGGGCAATTTGCCATGAAATAAGGCTAAATTAAAATAAGCGTGCGCTTGTTGTAAGGCAATATGAATTTCTTTTGGAACAATAATTTTGGACATTTTAACCACAATTTTTTTGGATTGCACAATCCAATTTTAACAAAAATAAAGACTTATCACAATTCACATCATCAAAAACACGCTTATTCTGCCAACAAACGATTCCGCAACCAACGAGCAGCCAGCGCAATTTCCCCTGATAACATGCCGATTTCGCCAACATATAAAGTTTTTAACACATCTGCTGCTGCACCATGTAGCCAAACACCACATTGTGCCGCTTCGTATGGTGCAACACCTTGTGCCAATAACGCACCTATCATGCCACATAACACATCGCCACTGCCTGCGGTTGCCAAGCCTGCATTACCGCTTTGATTTTGGTAAATATTGCCATCTGGCGTGGCGATTAAGGTTTGATGTCCTTTTAATACGGCAATGGCTTGAAACTGCTTAGCTAATTGTTTCACCGCATTGAGACGGTTAGCTTGTATTTGAGAGGTGGTAGTATGGAGTAAGCGAGCAGCTTCGGAAGGGTGGGGCGTGATAATCAGCTGGGGATAATGGCGAGCCGCTTGAGCTAATTCGGGATAATGAGCAAGTAAGGTTAAGGCATCGGCATCGAGCAATAAAGGCTTGGGCTGGGGAAAGGCTAATTGTTGTTGTAAAACTTGATAAGCGTTTTCTTGTAAACCTAAGCCACAACCACATACCCATGCGCTGATATCATCGCGTTGCTGAAGCTGAACTGCGGTGGATAACATGATTTCAGGTCTATCAGGAATAAGGGGCAGGGGCAGAGAGGGTTGTTGAAAACCTGCCCACACTTTGCCACAACCGCTATAAATGGCTGCGGTGGCTGCCAATACTAATGCGCCGCTCATACCTGTTGTACCGCCAATTAATCCTAATGTGCCAAACGTGCCTTTATGGCTGTCAATAGGACGTGTTTGAAATAGGGCAGGGAATTGCTGTTTTGCTGATAGATAGGGGGTAAGGTCAATGTTGTGAGGCGGAATAAACATGGTGTTTCCTTTAAATCAAGATGGGTTACAATAGGGCAAGTTTGTTTTGAATATTGAGAAAGTGAATCGTGATGATAAAGCAAAAATTGAAAGTGTGGGATTTACCAACGCGTATCTTTCATTGGTGTTTATTGCCTGCCATGATTTTTATGTGGTATAGCGCGGAGCAAGGGGGAAACTGGTTGGTATGGCATTTGCGCTGTGGGTTGTTTATTTTGGTGTTATTGGTGTTTCGGATTTGTTGGGGATTTTGGGGCAGCGAAACCGCACGTTTTAAACAATTTGTTAAGCCAACGCAGATTGGGCGTTATTTGAAAGGGGGATTAAGTGAAAATGAACAACCGGGGCATAATCCTCTAGGTGCGTTAATGGTGTTGGCGCTTATCGGCGCATTGTTGTTTCAAGTAACAACGGGTTTATTTGCTGCGGATGAAAATACTTTTTTAAATTCAGGTTATTTAAATAGCTTGGTTAGCAGCGATATGGGCAGTACCTTGCGCGGTATTCATATGGCGTTTTTTAATGTGTTGCTGGCTTTCATTGTGGTACACGTTAGCACGGTGTTGATTTATAAATTTGTGAAAAAACATGATTTGATTAAGCCTATGATAACAGGTTATAAGGAATTATCAGGGCAATTACCTCAATTACAGTTTGCTGGCAACAAGCCTTTGTTGGTGGCATTGGCGGTGGCATTGTTTGTTGTGATACTGGTTTTGACCATAGGTTAAAAAAACAGGCGGTTATTGTAACCGCCTGTTTTTTTATATAGGAAACGCCACTAAATGTTCTAAATCTACTTTGATGCCTATTCTGCTGCCTAAAGGGTGATTATGGTGGGCAGGCACTTCAGCCAATACGATTTCACCGCTATCCAGTTTTAAAGTATAAATAAAGTGGCTGCCTTTAAAATCTTTATCTAACACTTCTGCTGTAATGGCACTATCATCATCGTGAATAATGTCATCAGGGCGAATCAAAATATTGATTTCTTGACAATTTTGACAACCATGCGGAATCGTGCCACAAAACTCACCCAAGGCAAATTGAACGCATTTTTCGCTGCTCACTTGACCGCGTACCATCATACCCGTGCCAATAAAACGTGCCACATAAGCATCAGCAGGTTGATGATAAAGCTGATAAGGCGTGTCCCATTGTTTGAGCTTACCTTCCGACATGATGCCAATTTTATCTGCCATAGCAAAGGCTTCTTGTTGGTCATGGGTAACCAGAATGGCAGCCGTATGTTCTTGTTTTAATAATTGACGCACTTCTTTTGATAAACGGGTGCGTAAATCTGCATCTAAGTTAGAAAATGGTTCATCAAGTAAAATCAATTCAGGTTTAGGTGCCAGCGCACGCGCTAAGGCAATACGCTGTTGTTGTCCGCCTGATAATTGATGGGGATAGTGATTGGCATAATCAGGTAAACCAATTAATGCCAGTAATTCGGTTACACGTTGTTGGCGTTCATGAGCGGCTTGTTTGCTGATACCAAAAGCGATATTTTGGGCAACAGTTAAATGTGGAAACAGCGCATAGTCTTGAAATACCATCCCAATTTGGCGCAAATGTGGAGGAACGAAACTATGTGAATTGGCTAATGTTTTGCCGTTTAAAGTAATCGAGCCACTTTGTGCTTGCTCAAAGCCTGCAATGGTGCGTAAAGCGGTGGTTTTCCCGCAGCCTGAATGACCGAGTAAACAAGCAATTTCGCCTTGTTCTAAATTAAAACTAAAATCTTGTAACACCATTTTTTGTTCAAAAGCCAAGTTAAGTTGAGAAACTGTTAGCATCATGAATTTTGCTCCGTGCGCGAAAAGAGGATAACGGGGATTAAACCTGTTAAAACAATCAATAAAGCGGGTAGGGCAGCGTTAGCATATTGTCCTTCCATCGTAAACGCATAAACGCGGACGGCTAAGGTATCCCAATCATAAGGGCGCGTCATTAAGGTGATGGGCATTTCTTTCATCATATCAACAAACGCCATTAAAACAGCCGTGCCTAAAGCCCCTTTTAATAAAGGCAGATAAACTCGTTTTAATACGCCCAATCCCGTGCAGCCTAAAGAACGAGCCGCTTCTGCTTGAGAAGGACTGATACGCTCCAAGCCTGCCTCTACTGCCGCATAACCTACCGCTAAAAAGCGAATTAAATACGCCACCAACATCACTCCAAGCGTGCCTTTAAAAACTCCCGTTGTTCCTTCAGGCAAACGTAAATAATCAATCAAAATATTGTCTAACCATGCCACAGGCACAAACACACCCACAGCCAATACCGTACCAGGGATGGCATAGCCTAAAGTAGCAATACGAGCAGAGATGGCAGCAAAACGGCTTTTATCCGCTCGTTTTGCCAATGCCAACAACAAAGCAACTGTTGCCACTAATAAAGCAGCTAATAAGCTGGCAATAAACGAATGCCAAGCATGGAGCCACAAAGTAGTATTAAAACCATCATGCCATGTTTCCCATGCCCAAATAGCTAATTGAACCACAGGAATCAAAAACGCCAGCATTAAAATCACACCACAATAACCTGTTGCCAACCATTTCACACCATTGGGTAAACCCTTTCTGCGATGTTGTTGTGCCTTACCTGCTTGATTAAAACGGCGATTCCCTCGGCTAAATTGCTCCAATGCTAACAAAATAAAAACAGCTGTAATCAACAAAGCTGCTAATTGCTTAGCCGTTTCTAAAGAGAAAAAATCAAACCATGCTTGATAAATGGCGGTGGTAAACGTGTCATAACCAAAAATAGAGACCGTGCCAAAGTCTGCCAATACTTCCATCAATGCCAAAATCACGCCACCTGCAATCCAAGGACGTGCCATGGGCAAAGCCAGTTTAAAAAACGAGAGAGTAGGGGATAAGCCTAATGATGCGCCTGCTTCTAATGCTCGTTGCCCCATACTGCCAAACGCATTACGAGCCAATAAATACACATAAGGATAAAACGTTAAACTCATTACCATCGCCAAGCCAAAGCCATGACGAATTTCAGGCAAAAATTGCTCAATACCATATTGTTCACGAAACCAAGTATTCAAAGCACCTGAATAATCAAACAAACCCATTTGCGTAAACGCCAACACATAAGCAGGAACCGCTAATGGCAACATCATCGCCCAAAAGAAAAACCGCCTGAGCGGAAAATCATACATTGCCGTGAGCCACGCACAAGATGTTCCCAAAAATGCCGTGCCTATGCCTACGCCTAATATCAAGAAAAACGTGTTTTTTAATAACAAAGGAAGCTGAAATTCCAGCAAAAATGTCCAGATTTCAGTGTCAAATTCACCTAAAGCAGCCACAATAACCGCAATCGGAACACACACTAAAGCAATACAAATCATTAACCACAAACGCGGTAAAAATAATTTAGAAACAAATAGTTTCATAATCAAAACAGCCCTCTTAATGATGGGAAAGGCGTATTATCAGCGTTGTCAAATAGAAACGCAAATAAAATACATAAAACTACATTTATAATGAGAATCCATATTGTTTGTAAAAACATTTTCATATAGAATAAACGCGGCAGTTTAACCCCATCTATCCCATCTTAGTTAAGAGGAAACATATTGTGATGAAAAAAATCCTTGCTGTATCTGTGGTGCTTTTAGCCACCGCTCCCACTTTTGCAGAAGAACTCGTTGTATATTCTTCACGCGCCGATAACCTTTTGCGCCCAGTTGCAGCGGCTTATCAAAAGAAAACAGGTGTTACCATCAAATTGGTAAACGACAAAGCAGGTCCGTTAATGGAAAAACTGAAAGCAGAAGGCAGCAACAGCCCTGCGGATGTATTGATTACCGTTGACGGTGGAAATTTATGGCAAGCGGTTCAAATGGGTTTATTGCGTCCTATTAACTCCAGCACATTAAAAGCCAATATCCCTGCCAACTTACGCGACCCACAAAATCACTGGTTTGGCTTATCTGTACGCGCTCGCACCATTTTTTACAATACAGCTAAAGTGAAACCTTCAGAATTATCCAGTTACGCAAATTTAGCAGACCCTAAATGGAAAGGTCGCTTATGTTTGCGTACTTCCAACAACGTTTATAACCAATCTTTAGTCGGAACAATGTTAGCCAATCAAGGGCAGCAAAAAACCGCTCAAATTGTTAAAGGTTGGGTAAACAATTTAGCAGTTGCACCATTCCCTGATGATACCGCGATGCTAAAAGCCATTGGTTCAGGTCGTTGTGATGTAGGCATTGCCAATACTTATTACTATGGTCGTTTGATGGATAAAGAGCCTAATTTACCGATTGGCATTTTCTTTGCTGACCAACAAGGTAAAGGCACGCATGTTAATGTGTCAGGTGCAGGCGTAACCAAGCACACGAAAAAAGCAGCTCAAGCACAGAAATTTATTGAATGGTTAAGCAGTAGCGAAGCTCAAAACTTATTTGCTGATTTGAATCATGAATATCCAGCCAATTCGAAAATCAGTCCTGATCCTAAAGTGGCAAAATGGGGTAAATTTAAACAAGACGTGATTAATGTTTCTGTGGCAGGCAGCAATCAGAAAAAAGCAGTTATGTTAATGAAACAAGCTGGCTATCAGTAATACTTAAGAAGCAAAAAAGCCTATCTGAGTTAATAATTCAGATAGGCTTTTTCTTTGGATATTTCAGATACTTATCTATATTAAAAATTTAACATAATATACATTATGCGAAGCTAAGTCATAATTGGGTATTTAAGATGGGAAGAAAAAAGCTTTAAAAACGGATGCCCTATTATTCAACTGTTTGATATAAATTTCAAGACAATTTTAAATCACGTTATCTCTTAAATTTTAAATCACGTTTAATCTCAGCCAAAACCGATTTTAAATTGTAATTCAAAATATCGCTGACCAAATCGGGAACTTCTTCGGTTAAGTTTTTTTGCAGTTTAAAAGTTAAACTGGCAGTATGCCGTTGAACGGCAACGCGCACCATACCATTTACCGATTCGGTTAAATGTGGCAATAAGCGATTGTTTAAACGTTCAATCAGTTCTTTTTCTGATAAACAAACTACAGGCTGATTTCCATTAATTAATTTAGGTTCTAACACATTAATCGAAACAGGCACGCTTTCCGCAGACCGAATAACTAGCGTTTGATTTTCGGTTGCTTGCTCTGAGCTGTGTTCTTCAGTCATCACTTGGTGTTTGGGGTTATACCAAACGGTATCCACTTTTTGAACGCCATCTAAAGAAACTTCGCCTTGCAATGAATGTTGAGCTTCAATCCATTCTTCTACCAATACAACATTCGTGTCATTATCTGTATCGCCATAGGGATTTTGGGCTTTATTTTCGTCGGTTGAAATATTGTGGGCAACTTGCCATTGCTCTAAATATTGTTCCAATACTTCTTTATTGGTTTCTAAGTTTTCACGACCTTGTGGTTTGGGTCGAATAATGGGAGCGGCAGGTTTGGCAGTTTGAGGAGCAGGATTTTGTTGCGTATTGGGTTCAACTTGATGTTTACGCTTTTCGCGTAATTCTTGTAAAGTTTGTTCCCAATTACTGATATTTTGTTCGTTTTCGCTGGGTGTAAATTGTTTGCGAGGGTCTATCATAAGTTTACCTTCTTTACGATTTCGATGAACGGCTTATAATATACTCAATTTTAACAGAAAGGAAACTTGTCATGAGTAATCTTGAGCAGCGTTTGGAATATTTGGAAGAAGCAAATGAAGTTTTGCGGATGGAAAATCGGGTATTATCAACGGCAATTAAAGGTTTAATACGCGGTTTGCCTGCTGAAAATGCTCATCATGTAATTGAATCGATTCAATTAGCTTTTGAAGATGAATTATCTGCCCTAAGCTATGAAAATAGTCCGCATGTTGATTTATTTCATGATGTTACTTATGCTTTTTTTCGCGAAAAAGAGTAAATTTATGCTAAACTGCATTTTTACCTGTTAATAAAACAAAGGATTCACACCATGAAGATGAAAAAATGGCTTTCTGTTGCCCTCGCCTGCTCTGCTGTTGTTTTAGGTGCTTGTGGTGGACAAGGTCAAACGCAAACTCCAGCCGCTTCTGCTGCTTCCACTCCCTCTACGCCTACTGCTGAAGGTAAAGTTTACCGTGTTGGTATGAATGCTGAATTTGCGCCATTTGAATCGTTAGATGCCAATAATAATGTGCAAGGTTTTGACGTTGATTTGATGAACGCGATGGCAAAAGCAGGTAATTTTAAGGTGGAATACAAGCATCAACCTTGGGATAGTTTATTTGCTGCTTTAAATAATGGTGATGTTGATTTGTTGGCATCTGCAGTAACCATTACTGAAGACCGTAAGCAAACCATGTCTTTCACCGACCCTTATTTTGAAATTACTCAAGTGATTTTGGTGCCTAAAGGCAAGGATATTAAATCTGTTAATGATTTAAAAAATGCCAATAAAGTGGGCGTTGTAACAGGTAATACAGGCGATTTAGCCGTTTCTAAGATTTTAGGCGCAGATAGCCCTAAAATTGCGCGTTTTGAAAACGTTACTTTAGTCATTAAAGAGTTGGAAAATGGCGGTTTAGATGCGGTGGTGAGTGATAGCGCTGTAGTGGGCAATTATATTAAAAACAACAGCGATAAAGGCTTTTCAATGGTAGCGGTACCTGATTTTGAAGTGGAAAACTACGGTTTCGCTGTGCGTAAAGGTGATACGGCAACTTTAGATATGTTGAACAAAGCCTTGAAAGATGTTCGCGCTTCGGGTGAGTATGAAAAAATTGCCAGCAAATATTTTGCTAATTAATAGATGGGTTTAGAACATGGGTTACTGAAAAAGTAACCCATTTTTTGTTACATATCAAAATGGTTCACTCGTTTATCATTTAAATTGTTTTTTTGATTTCAGAAAGATAAAACCATGAAAGCGTATCAATTAGATGCTCAAGCATTGATTGGCGGTATTCTTGCAGAAGACCACGACCAACAAATGGTTCAATTAAATTTGCAAAAAGACAATGAAGTTCCTCCCTACTCTGCTGATGCGATTATTACTTTAATTGTGTTAAGCGGCAGCATTTGTTTACAAACCGATTTAGGACAAATTGATTTACCCACTTTATCAGTAGCCCGTTTAGAACCGCAAGAAACGCATGCCATCAAAGCATTAGAAAATCAAACTTTGGTTTTGGTTATTAAGCAATTGAGCTATGAAGCAGCCATCAGCAAGAAATTGCGTTTCGGACAATGCTGCTTTTGATGATTACAAGCGATAACAACGGTTTTTATTTGATATAAATCAGGTTTTTCCTCAATAGAACGGTCTAAAATTTTATTTTTACCTCTTATCATAAAGGACTTTAATCATGATTAAAGGCATCCAAATTACACGCTCTGCAAATCCTGCTTTAGTTCGTTCATTCTGGTTATTAGATGATGAAACGCAACAAGTTCGTTGCTTATGTAGCAATGATGAGCAATATGCTGAAGACCAAGTCATTGCTTTTAGTGATTTAGGTGATGTGGATTTTCAAGAAATTCCCTTAGATATGCAATCTCGCCCATTGGTTGAAGGTGGTCAGCATTTAAATGTGAATGTGATGAGCCGTGAAATGTTAGAAGATGCGGTTATCCATCCTGAAAAATACCCTCAATTAACCATTCGTGTATCAGGCTATGCAGTACGTTTTAACTCGCTGACCCCTGAACAACAACGTGATGTGATTACGCGCACATTTACCACTAAAATGTAAGCATAAAACACCCCGATGGGGTGTTTTATTTTGCCCTACTCTACTTGCGATAATTGTGAACGCATCTGCTGAATCACGGTTTGATAATCAGGTTGTCCAAAAATTGCTGAACCTGCAACAAATGTATCCGCCCCTGCTGCTGCCACCGCAGCAATATTCTCAACCTTAATTCCACCATCTACTTCAATCGCAACTCTTCTTCCGCTTTCAGCCGCATAAAAATCCATTAAATCGCGGACTTGCTTAATTTTTACCAAGGTTTGGGGAATAAAACTTTGCCCTCCAAAACCGGGGTTTACCGACATAAGCAATACCATATCCAAGCGGTCTAACACATTTTCTAATACATAAACGGGTGTGGCAGGATTTAAAACCAAACCTGCTTGGCAACCCAAATCCCGAATCAATGCAAGACTACGGTCAATATGGCGACTGGCTTCAGGATGAAAAGTAATGATATCTGCGCCCGCTTTAGCAAAAGCAGTAATCAAATCATCAACAGGCTCAACCATTAAATGAACATCAATGGGAACAGTAGCATAGGGTTTTAATGCAGCGCACACCATCGAACCAAACGTTAAATTAGGAACATAATGATTGTCCATCACATCAAAATGGATTAAATCTGCACCTGCTTGAATCACTTGCGACACTTCTTCACCTAATCGTGCAAAATCTGCCGACAAAATGCTGGGTGCAATGCGAAAATCGGTCATCTATCTAGCCTTTCTCTCTATCATAGTGATGTTTTAACATATAAAACGGTTGGGATTACTACTCTAAATGAACCATGAAAATTATCTGTTTTAAAGAAGATTTTCATAAAGTGGCAGATTATAGACATTTACTTTAATCTACACCATAATATGGTGTATTCAGCAATAATTTCATGATTTACTCATATTTACGGCTATTATACGCTGTTTGACTTCATACTCCCTTATATTGGGTATATTGATACTTTTAAGAAGAATAAAGGAAATTCGTGTGTCAGCCTTAACCAGCAAATCTTTATTTCCCATGATGGTAGTGAGTGGTATTTTGGGGTATTTGCCAACTCATGCTTATGCGTTCTTACCCAATGACAGTTTCCTCCCCCCTTGTGATATTCGCCAATTAAATCTTTCCAAAGAACAGCAAAGTCAATTACGCAGTTTGCGTGCTGAGCATCGTCAAATTTTGGATAGAGTTGGCAAACAAAATCGTTCGCTTGAGCGTTCACGCCGTCAGAATATTATTCGGATTTTATCTTCTGCCAGTTTTGATGAAACACAAGCCAGCCGCTATGTGGCTGACCATTATCAAGCAAAAAGCCGTTTTGCTGTAGAAGAATTAGGGGTGCAACATAAAATCTACCGTTTATTAACACCTGAACAGCAAAAAATTTGGTTGGAAACTTGTGTGCGTTAAGCGGTTGCGACAACAAGCTGAATTCGCTAAAATCATGTATTCCAACTCAGCGACAACATCATGACTAAGTTTATCTTTGTAACCGGCGGCGTAGTATCTTCATTAGGTAAAGGTATCGCCGCCGCTTCTATTGCTACCATTCTTGAATCGCGTGGTTTAAATGTAACCATGCTCAAATTAGACCCTTATATTAATGTTGACCCCGGTACGATGAGCCCATTTCAACATGGCGAAGTGTTTGTTACCGAAGATGGTGCCGAAACGGATTTGGATTTGGGGCATTATGAGCGTTTTATCAATGCAACCATGACCAAACGCAATAATTTTACTTCGGGTCAAGTGTATGAGCATGTGATTGCTAAAGAACGCCGTGGTGATTATTTAGGTGGTACTGTGCAAGTTATCCCCCATATCACCGATGAAATCAAGCGCAAAGTGCATGAAGGCGCAGCAGGTAAAGATGTAGCGATTGTGGAAATTGGCGGCACGGTGGGCGATATTGAATCCTTGCCTTTCTTGGAAGCCATTCGCCAAATGCGTAGCCAATTAGGTCGCAACAATACTTTATTTGTGCATTTGAGTTATGTGCCTTATATTGCTGCCGCAGGTGAGATTAAAACCAAGCCCACGCAACATTCTGTGAAAGAATTGCGTGAAATTGGTATTCAACCTGATGTGTTGATTTGCCGCATGGACAGAATTTTGCCTGAAGATGAACGCCGTAAAATTGCCCTCTTCTGTAATGTTGAGGAACGTGCAGTTGTTGGCAGCTATGATGCAGAAAGTATTTATGAAATTCCGCAAATGCTGCATGAACAAGGCATTGATAATATTATTTGCGAACAGTTGCAATTAAATATTCAGCAGGCTGATTTAACCGAATGGAAAAAAATTGTTTATGCCATTAAAAATCCTAAGCATACGGTAAAAATCGCCATGGTGGGCAAATATGTGGATTTAACGGAATCGTATAAATCTTTAACAGAAGCCTTAAAACACGCAGGTATTCACACGGATACTGATGTTCAAATTACTTATATCGACAGCGAAGAAATCGAAAAAACAGGCGATTTAACGTGTTTGCAGGATAAAGATGCGATTTTAGTCCCTGGTGGATTTGGTGTGCGTGGTGTGGAAGGCAAAATTGCTGCTGTTAAATATGCGCGTGAACATAATGTGCCTTATTTAGGCATTTGCTTGGGCATGCAAATTGCTTTGATTGAATATGCACGCAATGTTGCCAATATGCCTCAAGCTAACTCAACTGAATTTGATTTGAAAACTGCTTATCCTGTTGTGGGCTTAATTGATGAATGGCAAACGGCTGATGGTAGCGTGGAAATCCGTGATGAAAACACCGATTTGGGCGGTACCATGCGTTTGGGCGCACAAGAAGTGGAATTAAAAGAAGGTAGTTTGGCAGCGAAAATTTATGGCAATACGCACATTAAAGAGCGCCATCGCCATCGTTATGAAGTCAATAACCACTTTGTGCCACAATTAGAAGCCGCAGGTTTGGTGATTGGTGGCGTTTCGGCTGGGCGCGAACGTTTGGTAGAAACCATTGAGTTGCCCAATCATAATTGGTTCTTTGCTTGTCAATTCCACCCTGAATTTACATCTACCCCACGCAAAGGACATCCTTTATTTACGGCTTATATTAAAGCGGCACTTGCCAGCAAAAAGGTTTAATCTTAAGCACCATTCCCTGTTTTCAAACAGGGAATTTTTTTATTCTGTGGCAACATGAACGGTTTGGGGATTGAGGCTTTTTAGGGCTTCAGGCGATACCATCACCAGAAAACCCCGTTTGCCGCCATTTATATAGATTGTCTCTAACTCCCAAATACTGTGTTCAACATAAACAGGTAAGGCATTTTTCGTACCAAATGGGCTTGTTCCGCCCACTAAAAAGCCTGTCCATTTATTTGCTTGCTTGGGGTCGGCAGGTTCAATGTGTTTCATGCCTAATTCACGCGCGAGATTGCGCGTGGAAATTTGCTTATCGCCATGCATTAAGACAATTAAACCTTGTTTTTGTTCATTTTGTAAAACAATGGTTTTGATGACTTGATGCTCTGCCACTCCCAAACATTGGGCGGATTGCGCTGTACCACCATGTTCAACATAGGGATATAGCTTGGGTTCAAACGCAATTTGATGGGTGCGTAAAAAACGAATAGCAGAAGTGATAGGATAATCGGGTTTACTCATAATATAATTTGTTTTCCGTTAAAAAATTATTTTGTTTACTCAATATTACTTGGAGGACTTGGAAGTTATCATGTTTAAGTATTTTATATCTGCCAGCACATTATTGATGGGAATATTTGCTATCACACCCGCCCAAGCTGCCACAACTACAACAGTTTGCGCGTATGATAATTGGCGTGGACGTTGGTTATGCGATAGCCAAACCCATTATAGCCAATCTGAAATAGATGCTATACGAGCCGAAATTGCCCAATTTGAACAGGATAATCCAGAAGGATGTAATGCGCCCGAAGACGGTTTGCAGCTATGCTGGTCATATTACAAGCCGCATAATAAGATGGATTTTTATTATGAATTACACAATCCCAAAGTCTATAAACATGCACAAAGCATGCATGGATTTTTTTATGTTTATAAACATGGTAAATTAAGATACCTGTTTATTTTCGACCGTAATATGCTTCCCAAAGGCGAAAATGGCTATTTCTTTAATAATGATGGCACGGTAACGGTGTTTGATTATAAAGACGATCAAAGAAATACAGTCATGATATATGATCCTAAGAATGTCAATATTAAGAACTCTTATACCATCAGCGCGGATGAAG
>JBHADP010000013.1:0-12737 GCA_041855125.1 Neisseria sp.
CCACAGGTTTTCTTACATCAAGATGAAAACACGTTATAACTAAACTGCCTAAACAAACAACCAACAATTCTTTCCCTTTCCTGTGTGCAAGCCGTAAAGTTTTGGGCTAAAACGAATGATATAGGAAACCACATGACGCTACCCCTTACCCCCGAATTGTCGGCTCAATTAGCCCATCTTAGCCCCCAACAGCTTGCGTTTTTAGCAGGTTATGCGTGGGCAAAAAGCCAACAAGGCGAAGCTGCCAATCTGTTGCCTACTTTGGCGGTGGATACACAGCCTTCAAGTGATAATATTGCCGCACCTGCTCGCAGTGTAACCATCTTATCCGCTTCACAAACAGGCAACGCCCGCCGTGTGGCAGAACAATTATTATTAAAATTGGAAAGCGCAGGCGTAAATGCCAAGCTCACTGCCACCGCCGACTATAAAACCAAACAGTTAGCCCATGAAGACATCGTATTACTGGTTACTTCCACCCAAGGTGAGGGCGAACCGCCTGAAGAAGCCGTGCCATTATTTAAATTAGTGAGCGGTAAAAAAGCACCTGATTTAAGCAAATTAAGTTTTGCCGTGTTGGGTTTGGGCGATTCCAGTTATCCCGATTTTTGCCAAGCGGGGAAAGACTTTGACGCATGGTTTGCTAAATTAGGCGGCACACGTTTAACCGATTTGGGTATATGTGATTTAGACTTTCAAGCGGCAGCCGATGCGTGGGTGGCACAGACCACAGAAGTGGTTGCCAAATTGGCAGCAGGTTCAGGTGCAACTGCGCCTGCCGTAGCCCAACCAAGCGCAACAGCCGAAACAGGCACTATCTATACCAAAGATAAACCATTTACCGCCAGTTTATCCGTGCGCCAAAAAATTACCGCACGTAATGCCGAAAAAGATGTGGAGCATATTGAGATTGATTTAAGCGGTTCGGGCATACGCTATCAAGCAGGAGATGCTTTGGGCGTGTTGCCTGTTAATGCTGCCCACTTAGTGGCGGAAATTTTGCAATTAAGCGGTTTACAAGGCAATGAAAGCGTACAACGAGCCGATGGCAGCCACACCGATATTCAAACAGCTTTAAGCCATGAATTAGACATCACACAAAATACGCCTCAATTTGTACAACAATATGCCCTATTAAGCGGTGCAGAAGAATTAAAACGCACGATAGAAAATGCCGAAGCCCTGAATGCTTATTTGGCTTTAACGCCACCTGTAGGCGTGTTGGCAGCGTTTCCAGTTTCGTTACAAGCGCAAGATTTGTACCAATTATTCCGCCCACAAACGCCCCGTTTATATTCTATTGCTTCTGCCCAAGAGGAAGTGGGCGAAGAAGTTCATTTAACAGTGGGCGTGGTGCGTTTTGACCATCATGGTAACACTTATACTGGTGCGGCTTCGGGTTGGTTAGGCGAGCGTTTGGCAGAGGGCGATGAGGTACGCGTTTTTGTTGAACCCAATAAATTGTTCCGTTTGCCTGAAAATGGCGATACGCCTATTATTATGATTGGCGCAGGCACAGGTGTTGCCCCATTCCGAGCCTTTATGCAACAGCGTGAAGCCAATGGCGATGGCGGTAAAAACTGGCTGGTGTTTGGCAATCAAAAGTTTACCGATGATTTCTTATATCAAGCCGAATGGTTGCAATATCGCAAAGCGGGTTTGCTTACGCGCAGCGATTTAGCATGGAGCAGACAAGGTAAAGAAAAAGTATATGTGCAACATAAATTGCAACAAGCGGCTGCTGATGTGTGGGCATGGTTGCAAGAGGGAGCGCATATTTATGTGTGTGGCGATGCCAGCCGAATGGCGCGTGATGTGGAAACCACGCTGTTGCACATTATTGCCGAACAAGGCAACATGAGTGCCGATGATGCAGAAGATTATTTAAACGAATTGCGCGAAGAAAAACGCTATCAGCGCGATGTATATTAAGATACGCGCCTAAAAAAACTCGCTGGCAATGGTCAGCGAGTTTTTTTATGAATACTCAAATGACAACCTTATATATTCTTATATATTCTAAGCTACACCATTGGATTGAAGTTGCCATAAGAGGGCAATAAAAGGTTTTTAAAGAATTTGCCCAATCAAAGCAGCCAAACGGCGGCTGTTTTCAATTAAGCCATTGTCTTGGCTATCCAATTCTAACGCACATTCCATAATCAATAAATTATCAGGGCGAGCTGCGTGTAAGCTCATGCGAATTTCGGCAGGGGTAAAGGCTAAGCGATGTTTGGCAGCAAAGGCTTGGGCGCGACGGTTGGCAGTTTCGAGCATAAAACGCAAGGTAATGTCTAAATGGAAGGTACGCGCTTGTAATACCAAAATGCGGGCAGCAAACCAATCGGCTTCATCGGCAAAAATAGAGGGACTAGGTTGGCTAAAATCGTGGCGCGATGCCGCAATCATTTGGGCAACCATGCGAATTTGTGGCAACATGGCTTCGGCAAATAAGGCACCTCGTCCTGCGGGTAAAGCGGTTTGAATTAAATCGGGGCGATGTGCGTTGCCATCTACCACTAAATGGCAGCGATTCAGTGTTTCGGCTTGAGGGGCGATAAAAGGGGTGGTTTGAATGGCTGCAGTTTGCATGATAGGCTCCTTGGTTTGCATGATTTCTTTCCATTTTTGGGCGACTTGATTATGGAGAGAAATAATAAAGCCGCCTCTGGGTGGTTGGGCGGCTTGTTTTCGTTGAACTTAGGTTTTACGCAGACACGAAAAAGCACCGCACATTGGCGCGGTACCAATAATAAGCTGCTGTGTGTAAACGAAAGTTCATGATGTATTTTCAATTTATTGATAACAAAATAATGGGTTCGATTTTAGAAAAGTTTATCCAGAATTGTCAAGAGCCATTTTACAAAAGCCAGTATCATGGCAATTAATTGGTATAAGCCTTCCATTATTCGCCCCATTTTGGCATAAGTTGGTGGGGAATACGCAGTTGGTCGAGGATTCGTGCCACAACGAAATCGATGATGTCTTGCAGTGTTTGTGGGTGATGGTAAAAACCTGCGGCAGGCGGCAAGATAATGGCGCCTAAACGGGCAAGTTTAAGCAGGTTTTCTAAATGCAACGCAGACAGGGGTGCTTCACGCGGCACGATGATTAAGGGGCGACGTTCTTTGAGGGCAACATCGGCGGCGCGTTCAATCAGATGGTCGGATGTGCCATGAGCGATGGCTGCCACCACGCCCATGCTGGCAGGGCAAATAATCATGGCATCGGCAGGATTGGTGCCTGAAGCAGGGGGGGCAAACCATTCGTCTTTGCCAAATACGCGCAGTTGTTGGTGTGGTACTTGAAAATGTTGGCATAAGAATTGTTGGCAAGCCGATGGCGAGGCAGGTAAATGGAGGTTCATTTCTTGTTGAGCAACGATTTGTGCCGCTTGTGAATACAGTAGCCACACGGTTTTTCCGCTTTGTAGTAAACATTCTAATAGGCGCATACCATAAGGCAAGCCTGATGCACCTGTGAAGGCAAGGGTAACGATGTGGATAGGGTGATTCATCAAAATCCTTTGTTGCTTGAAATACCGCCGTTGATGGCAGATACCATTCATTCTAGTGGGCTAACCTTGTTTCATGCAGAGCGGCTGGGTGTGTTGAAACAGGGTAGGGGTTTAAAATAAGCCAAAATAATGGCAAATATACAGTATCAATAAGATAAGTGGGAAAAATAGATAGCTGGTTTGCCGTTTGAGGGTGTATTCGCCTTTGAGATGGTGGCTGATGATGGCAAACAGCAGGTATTTTAATAAAAAGGCACTTTCACACGCCAAAATAATGCCTCGTAGCAAAATATCGGTGGGTGTGAGCGCAGTGGGGTTGAAGTTGAAATAGGCAAGGGTGAGCAAAGGCAGTAAGCACACAATCAACCAACGCCGTATTATGATTGGGGACATGATGTGAAATCACCTGATGTTAATGAATGGCTAAACCTTGTGCCGCTTGCTGGATACCTTCTGATAGGGATTCCACCATAGCGGCATAACCATCGCCATATTGTGGCGTTTCAATTTGAAAATTACGCCCTTTACCATTTGCCCAACGGCTGTACCCTTGAATCAGGGTGCGCCCTTGATAGCTGCCTTGAAACGCTTCGATATGAATGGCTAAGGTGGTGTTGCTGGAGCTGCTTTGGGCAGGCACAAAACGATAGCGCGTTGATTGGCGATTGAGTTCATTCGCAAAACGAGCGGCTAATAATTGGTCTAGCGGTGCTGCCCATAAGTGATGACGTGCAAAATTTAAATGCAAGGCATCAGTTTGGTATAACAAGCCATTTTGTTTTAAGGGTTCTGCTAAAACCACACGCACGGCAATTTCTTCACCTGCATGGGTGGGCAAAACAAAATGGCTATGCGGCAGCGTGAAATATTGGGTGGTGGGGCTGCTGGCGCAGGCGCTGAGCAGGCATACGCAGAGGGTTAGTAGTGCGTTTTTCATTGGCTGCCTTTCGGAATGGGGTCGCGGCTGTTTTGGTTAAAAATCAGCGCATTGGGTTTTTCTTTTAAGGTGTTTAACACGGGTTGAGCATCACGCAAGGTTTGGTCGATGCTGTTGAGCGTGTTTTGCACATCGCGATAAACAGGCGATTGCGGTGAAATGCCTTGTAAGGTGCGCCGTAATTCGCGCAAGGTTTGGTTAAGCTCGGCAGGAATGCGTTGGGTGGTAGGTTGTTTTACCAATTTATTCACAGAATGGAGTGTGGCTTTTAATTCGCTCAAGCTGTTATTGAGTTCGCCCACGGTTTTATCTAAAGGCAATTTGTTAAACTTGTCTAATAGTTGGCTTAATTGGGCTTGTAAATCGTCTAAACCGCCGCCGCGTGTGGCGATAACGGTGTCGCCATGATAATCGGTGAAGGGTTTTAAACGTGCGCCATCTGATGGGGCATCGGTTAGCTCAATCATTTTGCTGCCCAATACGAGATTATTGCTGCTTAAGGTGGCGTTTAAGCCTTGGTTTAAGGCGTGTTGCAAGGTATCTTGCCAATATTCTTTTGATTTGGGGGCGCTGTTTTGCTCTATTAAATGTGGTTCAATCCGAATCCGCACGGGTATCCAACCATTTTGAAACAGTTTTAGGGCATCGCCTTCAGCAAAATAAGGCACGTTTGCCACGCTGCCCACAGGAATGCCTTTATATTCCACAGGCGCACCTGCCATCAAACCACGCACGGATTGTTTAAAGAAGGCAACATAGTATAAGGAACGGTCGCTGGGCAGATTATCAATCGCGGTGCGGTCGTTGTATAACTCAAACACATCGTTATTAACCGCTAGGCGCGTTCCGCTGTTTTCATCGTGGAAAACAGGGGTGCGAAATGCAATCGCACCTGATAATAGGGTGGGCAGGTTGGCTTCAATTTGTACACCGCTGCCATCGGTTTGAATATGCACACCACTTTGTAGCCAAAATTGGCTGTCGGTATTAATTAATTTATCGTTGGGGCTTTTGATAAACACGGTGTAATGCACGCGGCGCGTTTTGGGGTCAAATTTGGCGCTTTCAATTTGCCCAACTGTAAAACTTTCATACATCACAGGGCTGCCTACATCTAGCATTTTGTTGTTGTCGCCCGATAATTGCAAACGAATCCCGCTTTGCCCGATGGCGGCAATTGGCGGCAAATCTGATACGGTAAATTGATATTGTTCTTCTGCATCTACCCCTGGGGTAAAGGCAATATAAGAACCTGACACCAGCGTGTTTAAGCCTGAAATACCGCTTTGGTCGATGCGGGGTTTCACAATCCAAAATTGGGTGTCTTTACGCATCATGTCTTTGGCATCGGCAGTTAAACGTGCCGTTAATTCCACCCCTTTGCGGTCGGGGTTTAAACGAATTTTAGTGATGCGCCCCATTTCTACGTTTAATACACGAATAACGGTGTTATTGACTTCTATTCCTTCCGCACTGTCCATATACAAGGTGATTTCAGGTCCTGTATTGCGGATATTGTTCATCAGCAGCCAACCGCCCACCAATAAGGCAAGCAAAGGAATCAACCACACAATAGAAGCAAAAGTGTGGGTTTTGCGAATACGGGCAGGAGTAGGAGAAGTAGAGTCGGTCATACAGTTTTTAATGTGTTTTTAAAAGCGTGTCATGGTGTTTATCCCATAACAAACGCGGGTCAAAATAATGGGCTGATAACATGGTGAGCAACACCACCAAGCAAAAATACAATGCCGCAGGGCCGGGTGTAACCCGTGCAATAGGCGTGTGAAACGCACTCATTAAAATAATAATGACAAAAATATCAATCATCGACCAACGCCCCACCGCTTCAGTAATGCGGTATAGCTGCGACATTCGATGAATGGGCATGGGTAAACCAAAATGAGCCGAAGCAATCAGCGTTGCCATTGAAATGATTTTCAAGCTCGGCACTAAAATGCTGGCACTAAAAATAATAACAGCAATCACCTTATCGCCATCGCGCCACATAAATAAAATACCGCTTAAAATGGTGCTGATTTCAGTTTTCATCGGATTGGCAGAAATCATAATGGGCAACAAATTAGCAGGAAAATACAAAATAGCGGCTGCCAATAAAAACGCCAAGGATAAGCGCAAACTATGGGGACGGCGAGTAAACAAGCGGTTGCCGCACACCTGACATTCCATTTCATCTATGGGGCGATGATACAAACAACGGCTGCAACAAATCGTATCGTGTTGTGTGTGGTCGGTGATGGGGGTTTGTCCATTAATGCGATGAATTTGGTAATACACCCAATGTTCAGGCGTGGCAACCGATGTGCGTATTAACAACCAGCTCATTGCCAACAACAACCAAAATGCCGCACCAAATTCCACTTGTGATACAGCTTGCAGTTTAATATATGCCACCAAAGTAGAAATAAAAAACACATCTACCATAATCCATTCACGCAAACGCACCATTGTGCGCGTGGCGCTGCGTAGCCCCAACACAGGCGTTTCAAAAGCAAGCGCACCAAACACATATAAACACAGCAGCAAAAAAAACAAAGGCGTACCAAATGTGAATAAAAACATCACTTCTGCCAAAAAACCAAAGTCTTGCAGAAACAGCGTTTTCATCATCATAGGCAAGGTGATGCGGGCATAAACACCTGTGAGCGTAACCGTGATAAACATCATGCTATACACACACGCCAACACAATCAGCGTGGCAACCGCCAAAGCAATCGGGGTAATAAACGGATTATCTTCCACGCGCACCAAAGTATGATGACAGCGCGGACAACAGGCTTCTTGCCCTTGTGATAGAGCAGGGATATGAGTGTGTAAACCACATTCAGGGCAATTTACTGCATGAGCAGGCAAAGTGGCTTGAGCATTGTAAGCACAACGCTGCCAAAAGCGCAGATAAACTTGAAGCGTTTTCCCCCAGCGCATAAATTAAGATTTAAGTAGTTGTTATCAAAGGGGCTAGATTATAACTGATTTTATCTTCGTCCACATCATTATCCTAAACTGGGCAAACAAACTTGCTGTTGAGCCGATAGCCTTTAAAAATAGCGTGATAAACCAATATTAACCAATTACGCGATTCTCTTTTTACCCTAAATCCCATTCACAGCTTTTTTTCTCCAACGGTGTTGCCATGCAAATGATTCAGTATCCCCATTCCCCTTTTAAACTTTATCAACCTTTCCCACCAGCAGGCGACCAACCCACCGCCATCGCCAGCTTGCTTGATGGCTTAAACGATGGTTTAGCCTATCAAACCCTATTGGGTGTAACCGGCTCAGGCAAAACCTACACCATGGCAAACGTGATTGCACAAAGCGGTCGTCCTGCCATCATCATGGCACACAACAAAACCTTAGCTGCACAACTGTATGCCGAAATGCGCGAATTTTTCCCTGAAAACGCGGTGGAATACTTCGTGTCTTACTACGATTACTACCAACCCGAAGCCTATGTGCCTTCACGCGATTTGTTTATCGAAAAAGACTCCGCCATTAACGAACACATTGAGCAAATGCGGCTTTCCGCCACCAAAAATCTGATGACGCGCAACGATGTGATTATCGTTGCCACCGTTTCCGCTATTTATGGTATTGGCGACCCCACCGAATACCAACAGATGGTGTTATCCGTTAAAGAAGGCGATACGATTGAGCAACGCGACATCATTTCCACCCTCGTTTCCATGCAATACGAGCGTGGCGAAATGGATTTCAAACGCGGCTCGTTCCGCGTGCGTGGCGATGTGATTGACATCTACCCTGCGGAAAGCTCTGACAATGCACTCCGAATCAGCCTATTTGATGATGAAATTGACCGCCTAGACATCTTCGACCCACTCACAGGCAGCATGATACAACGTGTTGGGCGCTACACCGTATTCCCCAGCAGCCACTACGTTACCCCACGCGACACCGTATTACGCGCCTGCGAATCCATCAAACAAGAATTGCGTGAACGCATCGCTTTTTTCACCCAAGAAAACCGCCCGGTTGAACAACAACGCATCGAACAACGCACCCGCTTCGACCTAGAAATGCTGTATGAAATGGGCTTTTGCAAAGGCATTGAAAACTACTCGCGCCACTTTTCCGGCAAAAAAGAAGGCGAACCGCCGCCCACCCTGATGGATTATCTGCCAAGCAACGCCATCATGTTTATCGATGAAAGCCATGTTACCGTCAGCCAAATCGGTGGCATGTATAAAGGCGACGCCAGCCGCAAACAAAATCTGGTCGACTACGGCTTCCGCCTGCCTTCCGCCCGCGACAACCGCCCGCTCAAATTCCACGAATTTGAACAAATCATGCCGCAAACCATCTTCGTTTCTGCCACGCCTGCTCAATATGAAGCCGAACACGCAGGACAAGTGGTTGAACAAGTGGTGCGTCCCACAGGCTTAGTTGATCCCCAAATCATCATCCGCCCCGTTGCCACCCAAGTGGACGATTTATTGAGTGAAATTAACGAGCGCATCAGCAAAGGCGAGCGCGTACTCGTTACCACCCTCACCAAACGCATGGCCGAACAGCTCACTGACTATTACAGCGAACTGGGCGTAAAAGTACGCTATCTGCACAGCGACATCGACACCGTGGAGCGCGTTGAAATCATCCGCGACTTACGCTTAGGATTATTTGACGTATTGGTCGGCATCAACCTGTTGCGCGAAGGCTTAGATATTCCCGAAGTATCCCTAGTGGCGATTTTAGATGCCGATAAAGAAGGCTTTTTACGCAGCCACCGCAGCCTGATCCAAACCATAGGACGCGCTGCCCGCAACGTGAACGGTGTGGCCATACTCTATGCCGACAAAATCACCGATTCCATGAAAGCCGCTATCGAAGAAACCGAACGCCGCCGCGAAAAACAAATCGCATTCAACCAACAGCACGGCATTATTCCCCAACAAATTACCAAACAAGTGAAAGACATCATCGATGGCGTATATCACGATGATGCAGGTAGCGGCAAAGGCAAAAAAGGCAAAAATAAAGTCAAAATAAACGAAATCCACACCGAAGAAGACGCGATTAAAGAAATCGCCCGCTTGGAAAAACAAATGCAGCAGGCGGCGAGGGATTTACAGTTTGAAGAAGCGGCGGTGTTGAGAGATAAAATTCGCGGGATTAAGGAAGGGTTGTTGTTTGGGGCGGAGTGAAAGATTAATGAATAGAAATGGCTAGCATTATTTTTTATTGTAAGATTAGGTGCGATTATGAATAAAAAAATTGTTGATCTTTATAATAGCTTTAAAGAATTTGTTAGGGAAAATGGTGAAATATTATACTTATTTTTATTTCTTGGAGTGATAATACCAATTTCGTACCTTAATTATACTGGGCTTAGTTCCTTAATCATAGAATTGTCAGATATTATTTATCCCATACTTGCCACAGTAATTTTATTTTTGTTTTATCTTACTATTTTTATTTACTTACCTCTTTTTTTATTGCAGAAATATGCTGAGACAATAGGTTATTCATTAGGTAAGTATTGCAGAAAAAATTATTATTATAATTTGAAATTTATTGGGTTGTCAAAGAAGTTAAGTATACTTCCTATGTGGAGTATATTGATTTTAGTAATAGGCTTGATGTTGTCTATTATCCTTCCTGAGGACTATGGGAAATTTTTAATTATTGTAACTATTTTGTGTACTATTTTTGTTACACCAATAATATTATGGCTTCAAATTAAAATTGAAAACTTTTGGGTTCTTTTTCCATTTTTTATGGGTATTATTGGTTATATTGGTGCTGCTTATTATTTACCAGAGAAGTGGGTTCTTATAGTAGGAATACCTACTATTGGATTGCTAATTTCTTTGATTCTTTTTTATGTATTCTATAATAGAACAAATTATAAAAAAATAATATGGAAATATAATAAAAAAAGAACAGGTGTGTTCGCTAGATTTACTATCTGCCGGGAACGCTTTTATGGTGATTTGTTTAAGTATTGTTTAATAAAAAATAGTGATGGAGTGTGCATAAAGAAAGATAGAAAAATATTTATTTTTGATAATTCAATTCATATACTTTTTATTTTTAATCTATATTTTATAAGTTTTATTATATTTTGGGTTTTGGATTTCCCGAGTGTTATCTTTTTTGATTCGATAAATGAAACTGTGGAAAATATAAATTTTTTTATTTATCGTATTTTGATTATCATATTGTTTATATATCAGGTTTTTGCTAATCAGGAGCTTGCAAAGCCTAGGAATACTACTGATAAAATAAAGAATGAGTCAAATAGAAATACACTTTTTATTTTCATTGGAATATTATTTCTATATTTATTTACTTATTTATTTACAAATAACTATCCATCTGTTGCCTTGAGTTCTATGAGATGGGTTGGTTTGGTTGAGAAGCCTAATCAAGCTGCTTTATACACTATTGATAATAGATATATGAAGAGACATGGGTTGCAAGAAAAATTTACAGATTATCGAAAAATTTTTGTTGTAAGTCAAACAGTAAAATCACTTAATGAAGAGGTTTCTAAAAACAAATTAAATAAATTATTTATGGAAAATAATCAAGTTTTATATGGTTATATGATATGGAATACCCATAAGATTAAAATTCTATGCCCTATATCAGAATCTATGCAAAAAGATATAAGCAGCAAGTGTTTGCATATACCATCAGAATATATTAATAATTTGGGAGTCAATTAACAAGCAAGCGTAGGGTGTGTGTCCTTGGGCACGCACGTGTTATTTGAATTTTTACTGCCGCGTGCGTGGCTATCGCCACACACCCTACACATGACACATAGAGTTGTCAGAGTCTTTCAAACTGCGTGTGTATCTTGAACCACATCCTTACATACAAGTAAACACCAAGCAAGCGTAGGTCGGATACAAGTATTCGACCTAATATAAGGCGGTTTGAAAACGGCATCCCCCTGTTTTTTAGCAAGTAGGCGAGGTAGCTAAAACTAACAAATTACTTGATGTGATAACACCGTTAATTTTTCACACCAATCTACATTTAATGCAAAACAGACCATCTGAAAACCTAGAATTTACATATACTATACCATATACTGCAAGGTTTTTCCTTGAAATTTCTCCTGATATTTACTTTATATTATTGACAATATCCCCATAATTTCTTTATTATCGCACTGTCCCATTTGAGTAATGCACTCAAATGAGAAAATGTATTATCTCTATAATATGCGGATAATGCGTATTTGATTGCTCTCATGAGCCATCAGATAAGTAAGCCAATGAGCTTAAAGAGATTGACGTGAGTCTCTTGTACTACAGGAATTCAAAGCACACTTATCACGCTTTGAGCCGATTTAGGTTATCTAAATGGGCGATTTAGCGTGCCTGAAACAAGACGATTACTCGCTTTGAAGTCCTTGTGATAACAAGGAACACTTTATGGCTCAACATTACTTACTTTCATCCCAATCCAAACAGCTTTCAATTAAACAAATTTGTCGTTTAACCGACGAACAAGCCTTTCAGATGTTAAAAGTCCATCGTTGGGGCAACCCTAATGATATCAATGATGTTTGTTGTCCGTTTTGTGGCATACGCCACCATACTTATTTTCTTCAATCTCGCAAACGTTGGACATGTAAACATTGCAAACGGAATTTCTATATTACGACGAATACGGCATTTGCTTTTCATAAACTGCCCTTAGTCGATATTCTGTTAGCCATTTCACTCTTTGTAAATGAAGTCAAAGGGATTTCGGCAATAACAATGAGTCGTCATTTGAATGTGAACTATAAGACCGCTTTTGTCCTTTGTCATAAATTGCGTGAAGTGCTATTTAAAACCCGTGATTTAAGCCCCTTACAAGATGAAATCCATGAAGATGGTGCTTGGGTTAATTTTACATTACGCAACACTAACTTCGCTAAAAATCGCTATAAACAGCAACAAAAAGCCGACAAACAAGGGCGAAAATTTCCAAAGTTCAGACCGACTAAGCGTTGTATCATCAGTCTCAATCAACGGGCATCTAATGATGAAACATTGTGGGGTTCAAATAGAACGATTGTCGCTATGGACTATACTGAAAATGCCAAAACAATTTTGGCATTAAATTACCGATTTGTGAAACAAGGTAGCGATATTATGTGTGATGAAAATGGGGCGTATTATGACTTAGATTTTCATTACTCACGTTGGAGTGTTAATCATAAAGAATGTTACAGTGCAAAAGGTATCAACAACAATCTCGCTGAATCCTTTAATGCCCGCTTTCGAGATTTACATCGTGGCGTACA
>JBHADP010000014.1:0-3964 GCA_041855125.1 Neisseria sp.
CATGCCGGCACCTTTACGCAATAATTCAGGTAAGGAAACATCGTGTACATAAAAAATACGATGTTGGCAATCAGGATGTTTTTTGATGAAAGCGCGAATGTATTTGCGGTAATTGGTGAAGCCCCTATCCATAGGGTGATGTTTAATGATTAATTTACTGTCTTTGGGGGCATAAAGGGCAAATGATGCCATGGTTTGCATCAGAAATGATTGCACGGAAGAAAAATCGCTGTGAAAACGGATTTGGCTGTCGGTGGAAACTTGTAATGGCACAATATAAAAACGCCCTAGTTTTCCTTGTTTCACTTTGTGATTGAATATCCATTCATACGACCAATGACAAACACGTTTGGCAACGGAATAAAACCAGTTTTTGCAATAAAATCGCACAGAATAGGCGCGATGGTGAATATAGTGTGGGTAATGCTGTTGACCACGCCGTGCCTGATAATAATAACGCATAGCAGGACAAGCATTAACCCAAAACCCTGAAGATACTTTCGGAGGGGCTTGGTAATGCTGTTGTGCTAGTTTAGGCAATGAGTTGAGGAAAAAAGTGGCTTGTTGAGGTAAGTGCGATAAGGCATTGACACCATGTTGTTCTAAGGTCACTAAGTAAGGGCGAAAATAACCTTCTTCAAATACCCAAAATTTCAGTTGATGTTGTTCTACAATTCGTTTTGCAATCTGATGATAAGGGCGGGTATCCCCAAAACACACGATGGCGTGAATACGATGTTTTTTGATAAAAATGGTGAGATATTCGGCAAATTGTTCTAAGGGATCGCGATAGGCAAAGGTGTTGGGTAGGTTGTTGGGATAATAGCATTCATCACCGCAATTAAAATTGATTTTAAACACATGTTTCCTGTGAGCTTGGCTTAACCAATTCGAAAAATCACGAAAGAAATGTCCAATCGGACCTTGTAATAATAAGATACGATTGGCAGTTTGCGTCAGTGTTTCTAGATTGGAAGGAATGTGTTTTTTCATCAAAAATTCTTTTTTAATGGTTAAAATTCCACCCTTTATGGCGGTAGTGTTGGTTTGATTGGAGGTGTGAGCACTGACCAATCAGAGTAACGCTTGATGTGTTTATTCTGTGTGTTGCCATGTTTTTGTAAATTATCGTAATTTTATATTTTAAAAAGGCGATATTATACTGAATCTACTGGTTAATAGCGTAAGCTACGGTAAAGTTGTTTCAGTTTGCCTAATTGTTTTGCAAGCCAAGAGCGGTGAAGTTGGGCATGATGGGTTTGTTGTTTTTGTTGTTTTAAAACATCAATGGCAGTGAGTGCATCAATCATGCGATGTGTGTTGGGATGAATATAGTGTGGGTAATAATTGAGCGTGGCGGCAATTAATTGCCATAATTCTAATTGGCGTTGACGGCGCGGAATGGATAATTCATCGTGGGTTAAGCCCCAACCAGCATAAAATGGTAAACCATAGCAATAAACGGTTTTGCCACGCAACAAGGCTTCAAAGCCAGTCAGTGATGTCATGGTGTGTACTTCATGTGCATGATGCAAACAGGTGAGTACATCGGTTTCGGCAGCAATTTGGTTGGCATATTGTAAACAGAGGGTTTCTTCAATATGTCCCACGCGATTGCCACTGACCACATCAGGATGGGGTTTATAAATGATATAAGCATCAGGATAACGTGTGCGTACGGTTTGCAATAAATCTAAATTGCGATAAATCTGTGGTGAACCATAGCGGATAGAGGCGTCATCTTCAACTTGTCCTATAACCAGTAATACAGTTTGATGAGCAGGCGGAGGAGTAAATTGTTGGCTACCAACATTGTATTTGCTGATATGGTTGTGGGTGAGGGCGTGTTGTAATTGTTGCGCTACCTGCTGGTCGTGTTCTGTAAATGAAGTGTGTTGCAAGATATGTTCTAAACGTGAAGGTTGTTGGGGATTAAAGTAAATCCCCATATCATCAATCACTAAGGATAAAGGTGGCACTAAATTAGAACCCAAACCTACGGAACGAATAAAGCCATCTTCCATGCGCAATAAAGGAAGATGGCGTTCGGTGGCAAACTGAGTAATCGCTTCTTTACCATTGCCCCATGCCAATACACGCGAATGAGCAGGCAAATTGAGTCGAGCCAGTTTGGCAATCGATGAAATAAAGTGCAACTGACAAGCAGGAACTTGAAAAAATGGTTTCATCACTGCCCGTTTCCATAACGACATGCCCACACAATATAAATGTCCACGCAGTTGTTCATTTAATTGGCGGGCGCGATGTAAATAATGAATCACATCTTCAATCGTACCTGTTTCGCCTGTATTGGGGTTGATATAGCGGCTATATTGCAAATAAGCTGCGGTAAATAATTGCGCTAAAGTGCGGGGTGCACGGCGAGGGCTATTTATCAACGTGGTAATATCGGCATGACGGTCATCGGTTAAGCCCCAACCTGCATACCATGCCAAACCAAATACCACCACAGATTTCCCACACAATAAGGCTTCAAAACCCATATGCGAAGTAACACAATATACTTTCGCCACTTGTTTTAATAAAGAAATCGGATTCACATCATCTGCTAATAAGCGCACATTAGCTTGTTGAGCGAAATGCGTTAAATAGCCTTTTTTCTTACCACTCAACACATCAGGGTGCGTTTTGACCCAAATTTCCGCTTGTGGATTTTCTTGCACGGCAGCAGCAAACATATGCTGAAAAGTGGTTTCATCTGCACCGCCATAGTGAATTGCCATATCACCAAAAGTTTGGTCGATTACCAAAACAATTTCTTTATCTTGCTTGGTTTCACTGGGAACATAATCGGGTGAATGATTGTATTTAGATAAATGAAAATCAACAATTTGCTGAATCAGCTGCTGAGCATATTGAATCTCTGTTGTTGATAAATGAGAGATATGTAAAATCAAGTGTTCCAAACGAGATGGACGGCTGGTGTCGTAATAAATACCCATATCATCAACCACCATCGCAAACGGTGGATAACCTTGCACACCTAAACCCAGAGAACGCAAGAAACCATCTTCTAAATAGATAATCGTTTTTCCTAGCTTATTTCTTATCCAATATTCACGTTTAGGGTGTTTTTTTCCCCATAGAAAAACATTTCCTTCAATTTGTTCTTGAAATTGAAGGAAATGTTTTAAGGTTTCACGTTGGTGATATAAGCCTAAACTAGAATAAATCATTCTACTTTGAATTTTCAATAGTGAATTGAATTTTATCTAAAAATTTTTTCCAAGTAAAGTTGTTCAAAACAAAATCCGCCCCCGCTTTGGCCATTTCCAAATCATTTTCAGACGGCCCGTGCTTCAAACGTTCAAACAAAGCCGCCGCCTCATCTTCATTGTTTACGATATGACAATAATCTTTAAATAACCTATCCATCGCCATGCTGGGAGTGGAAACTAAAATACCGCCGCAGGCTAAAATTTCCACCACCCGCCGTGAAAACATAGTAGGCGAATCTTCAATCGTGTTTACATTTAGCGATACTGCAAACCGACGGTAGATATCGGCAGTTTGGGCATAATCTAAAGCCGGCATGATTTTCAGGCTGAATTCCTGCCTGGGATAACGGTAGTTGTCTGATTTTCTGTCTGAATTGCGGTCGAAAACCGTAACCGGTAAACCCGCTTTCAAGGCTGCAGAAAACAGCATTTCTTGACGTTCACGGCGTTTGTCGTGGATATGCCTGCTGAAACTGCCAACAAAATTCGCTTCCAATTGCCGAAAGTTAAACCCCTGATAGTTATGAATACGGGGCTGGATGGGAAACATCGCCACATCAACCGTGGTTGAAGCAGGTACAACTGCCCGATACCGCTCCACACAATTTTCATCCACAGTAAAAATATGGTCGAAATGTTTGGCAGAATCGATAAAGCGGTCGAAATGAACCGAATCTTCTTTATTCCAAAAAACGGTGGGAATCCCCTTATCTTTCGCGGCCTGA
>JBHADP010000015.1:0-33152 GCA_041855125.1 Neisseria sp.
AAAGCCTTCGGGCGTGATTTCTGCCGTGCGCTTAATGGTTTCGCTCATCAATTTAACTGCATCCATATTGATGCCTGCGCGTGTGCTGCCAATATTAACCGAGCTGCACACAATATCGGTTGTTGCCATGGCTTCAGGAATAGAGCGAATTAATACTTTCCCCGAGGGGGTTAAACCTTTAGGGGCAAGCGTAGAAAAACCACCAATAAATGATACGCCTATGGCTTTGGCTGCGCGGTCTAAGGTTTGCGCGATGCTAACATAGCTGTCTGCCCCTGTGGCGGCGGCGATTTGGGCAATAGGCGTAACCGAAATGCGTTGATTCACAATAGGCACGCCATATTTGGCAGACAAATCACGCGCGGTTTGAACCAAATCTTTGCCGATATGGGTGATTTTGTTGTAAATATTTTGATTTAACACATTCATATCAGGGTGAATACAATCGTGTAAATCAATACCAATGGTGAGCGTGCGAACATCAAAATTTTGGTCGGCAACCATTTTGATGGTTTCCAAAATTTCGCTGGATTGAATGGAATAATTCACAATGCGGTTCCTTTAAATGCGGTGCATGGCGTTGAATAAATCTTCATTTTGCATAC
Organism: Neisseria sp.; assembly: GCA_041855125.1. Classification (GTDB taxonomy): domain Bacteria; phylum Pseudomonadota; class Gammaproteobacteria; order Burkholderiales; family Neisseriaceae; genus Neisseria. The sequence continues at coordinate 606 of JBHADP010000015.1, forward strand.
GAATATCTAAAGCCAAATGTTGGCTCTCTTGCGCGAAAATATCCAACATTTCTTGTCGGGTTTTGGGGCATTTTGTGGTATCAACCAAAATAATCATGGTGAAAAATTCGCCCATCAACTGCTGGCTGATGTTCAAAATATTCAGTTGATTTTCTGCTAATAATTTAGACACATCGTACACAATACCAATGCGGTCTTTGCCAATCACGGTGATGACAGAACGGCTCATCGTTTTATCCTTTCATTTGAGGTTTCAGATTTTATTAATGCGTTATCAAATTCGGTAAACCGAACTTTATTCCTTTCGGAAAAACAGCGCAAATTTTTGGGTGAAAAAATGACAAATGAATTGTAAAATTGTCTACATTTCTATATTTTTCAATCACATACTAGCCAAATGTAGACAATTGCTGTTACACTTCGTCTCACTAAATTGTAGACAATTTCCCCAACTTGATTTCACGTTATTAAAAAGGCTTTCTCCATGAGCGATTTAAATACCTTGTTTCAACAAATCAAACAACGCGACCCCAATCAAACAGTGTTTCACCAAGCGGTTGAAGAAGTGTTTGGTAGCTTGCAACCTTTCTTGGCAAAAAATCCTAAATATATGCAACATGGCTTATTAGAGCGCATTGTTGAACCTGAGCGTGTGATTATGTTCCGCGTATCTTGGGTAGATGATAAAGGTCAGGTGCAAGTGAACCGTGGCTATCGTGTGCAAATGAATTCAGCCATTGGTCCATACAAAGGCGGTTTGCGTTTCCACCCAACTGTGGACTTAGGCGTGTTGAAATTCTTGGCATTTGAACAAGTGTTTAAAAATGCCTTAACCACATTGCCTATGGGTGGCGGTAAAGGTGGTTCGGATTTTGACCCGAAAGGCAAATCAGATGGCGAAGTGATGCGCTTTTGCCAAGCCTTTATGACCGAATTGTCGCGTCATATTGGTGCTGATTTAGACGTACCTGCGGGCGATATTGGCGTGGGCGGTCGTGAGATTGGCTATTTGTATGGTCAATATAAGCGTGTACGCAATGAATTTGCTTCGGTATTAACAGGCAAAGGCTTGGTATATGGCGGTAGCTTGATTCGCCCTGAAGCAACAGGTTATGGCACGGTTTATTTTGCTGACAGCATGTTGCAAACCAAAGGCGACAGCATGGCGGGCAAAAAAGTGTTGATTTCAGGCTCAGGCAATGTGGCGCAATATGCGGCTGAAAAAGCCATTCAGTTGGGCGCGAAAGTCTTAACCGTATCGGATTCTAATGGCTTTGTGAAGTTTGCAGACAATGGCATGACTGAAGCACAGTTGGCTGCCTTAATTGAGCTGAAAGAAGTGCGCCGTGAGCGTTTATCGGTTTATGCGAAAGAACAAGGTTTGGAATACTTTGAAGCGCAAAAACCTTGGGCGGTGCCTTGTGATGTTGCCTTGCCTTGTGCCACACAAAATGAATTAGATGAAGCCGATGCCAAAACTTTATTGGCAAATGGTTGCTTCTGTGTGGCTGAAGGAGCCAATATGCCATCTACTTTAGGCGCGGTAGAAACATTTGTAAACGCGAAAATCTTGTATGCCCCTGGTAAAGCATCGAATGCAGGTGGTGTGGCAACTTCTGGTTTGGAAATGAGCCAAAACGCAATTCGTTTGTCATGGACACGCGAAGAAGTTGACCAACGTTTGTTTAACATCATGGCGAATATCCATGAAAACTGTGTGGCAAATGGTTCGGAAGGCGATTATGTGAACTATGTGAATGGTGCGAATATCGCTGGCTTTAAGAAAGTGGCAGAAGCCATGTTGGCACAAGGCGTGGTGTAATGGTTTAAGCGAAACGCCCACATTAGGTGGGCGTTTTTTTCATCATGGTTCCTTGCTGGTTGAAACGCTTTCTCTGAGGGAGGATAATCTCCATTAGGGAAGAGGTTAATCTTTTGCCATTCAGGGAAACATATAGAGCTACGTTTTTGAATCGTGCTGTGTGTTGTATAATATAAAGTGTGTTGATTTTTTGTTTACTTATTGCGCCTATAAATCGATATATCGCGGCTGCTGAACCCGATTATGTATGATTTTTGTAAGAAAGCTCAATATGCAAACAGAATGGAATGAACGCAATCGCGCATGGCGGCGTTGGCAACAACAACGCCCTTCTCATCAAGGCATTGCGCCTGCTCATCGTAAACAAACGGAAAATTGGTGTTTGGAAAAAGATTGGAGCATGATGTATTTTCGCAAAGAAAAGTTGCGCCGTGCCAAGCAGTTGCGTTTGATTTATCCTGTTCGACAGCAACAGTTTGCCGAAGAATGGTTTGATTAAAATGAAGGCTGTTTCCTAGAGATGGGAAACAGCCTGATTTATTCTGTGGGAAGAGTGTTATGGTCAAAACAATCACGCCAAAGCCTTTATTGTTGATTGCGGTAACGTTGATTGGGGTATTTGCGTTTTTGCAAGTGTATTCGGTGCAGGCGATTTTGCCTGTGCTGATGCAGGATTTGCGGGCAACGGAGGTGCAAGCAGGTTTGGCGGTGGGGGCAACGGTGTTGGGTGTGGCATTGATGTCGCCGTTTATGGGAATGTTATCGGATGCTTTGGGACGCAAGGTGTTTATTGTGGGTTCGTTGCTGTTTTTGGCGTTGCCCACGGCATTTTTGGCATGGGCGCAAACGATAGAACAGGTGATGTGGTATCGCTTGCTGCAAGGCATTGCGGTGCCAGGGATTACGGTGGTATTGATTGCGTATATTGGCGAGGAATTTACAGGCAGGGTGATGACGCGCTTGATGTCGTTGTATGTAACAGGAACGGTGTTGGGCGGTTTTTTAGGGCGGTTTTTGTTGGGGCATTTGAGTGAGTATTGGGGGTGGCGCGGTGCGTTTTATGTGATGGCGGGTTTGAGTTTGGTGAGTGCGTTGTTTGTGTGGCGGCAGTTACCGGCTTCACAGCAGTTTGTGCCTAAACCGCATTTTGCGGTGGCATGGCGAACGTTGTCAGGGCATATACGCAATTCTAATGTGATAACCGCGTGTTGGTTGGGGGCGTGTTTGTTGTTTTCTTTGGTGGGTTGTTTTACTTATATTAATTTGCATTTGGCAGCAGAGCCGTATGCACTTAATAGTGCGAGTTTGGCAAATGTGTTTGCGATTTATTTGATTGGTATGGTGATTACGCCTTTATCGGCGCGTTTAATTGGTCGATGGGGCAGTAAGACGACGATTTTATGGGCGGTGGGTATGTCGATGTTGGGGGTGGGGATGACGTTGGCTGCGCCATTGTGGTTGATTATTGTGGCATTGGCGTTGATGTCATCGGGGGTGTTTATTACGCAGGCGGCAACGATTAGTTATGTTGCGGCAAATGTGAAGGAAGGGCGGTCGTTGGCTTCGGGTTTGTATTATATGGCGTATTATGGGGGCGGTACGTTGGGGGCGTGGTGTTGTGGTGTGGCGTATGCTGAATATGCGTGGCAGGGCGTGGTGGTGGCTTTGTTGTTGGTGCAGGTGATGGCATGGCTGATTGTGTTAAAAGGCATGAGGCGTGATAAAGCGGTTTAAATATTGGTAGAAAAAATGGATAATAAGCGGTTTAAAGCCCTTTTTTATGAACAGAGGAAAAGCATGAAACTACAAGCGTTGTTTAACAACCATGAATTTGCTGCACGCCACATCAGTTTTGGCGACCAAGCGGCTTTATTGGCTGCTTTAGGTGAAACCGATATGGACAGTTTTATTGGTAATACTGTTCCACAAAGTGTACGGATGCCTAATGAGTTGGATTTGCCTGATGCGCTCACAGAAGCCGATGCGTTGGCGAAGTTAAAAGGGATTGCGGCAAAAAATACGGTGAATAAATCGTATATTGGTTTGGGTTATTATCCTACTCGTTTGCCGAATGTGATTTTGCGTAATGTGTTGGAAAACCCCGGTTGGTATACCGCTTATACGCCTTATCAAGCTGAAATCGCGCAAGGTCGTTTAGAAGCCTTGTTGAATTTCCAACAAGTGTGTATGGATTTGACGGGCTTTGAAGTGGCGGGAGCGTCTTTGTTAGATGAAGCAACTGCGGCAGCAGAAGCGATGGCAATGGCAAAGCGCGTGAGCAAATCTAAGTCGAATCAATTTTTTGTGGACGAGCGCGTGTATCCACAAACTTTAGATGTGATGCAAACTCGTGCTAAATATTTTGGCTTTGATTTGGTGGTGGGCAATTTTGACACCTTAGCCGCAGGCGATTTCTTTGGCGCATTGTTGCAATATGTGGGCAAAGATGGCGATGTGGTGGATTTGGCAGACGTGATTGCCGATGCCAAAGCCAAAGGTGTGATTGTAGCGGTGGCGGCAGATGTGATGAGTTTGGTGTTGCTGAAATCGCCTGCGGCAATGGGTGCAGATATGGCGTTGGGTAATACGCAACGTTTTGGCGTGCCTATGGGCTTTGGTGGACCTCACGCGGCTTATTTTGCTTTTAAAGATGAATACAAGCGTTCTGCCCCCGGTCGCATTATTGGGGTGTCGGTAGATGCTTCGGGTCGTCCTGCTTTGCGTATGGCATTATCGACTCGTGAACAACATATTCGCCGCGAAAAAGCCACGTCTAATATTTGTACTGCGCAAGCCTTGTTGGCAAACTTGGCGGGAATGTATGCGGTGTATCATGGTCCTGAAGGGGTGAAACGCATTGCACAACGTATTCATGCGTTGGCTTCGGCTTTTGCTGATGCACTGGTGGCTTCAGGTGTGGTGCAGCCTGTACATGCGGTGTTCTTTGATACGGTGATGGTTGATTTTGGTAAGGCGGAACAAGCTGATAAGGTGTATCAAAACGCATTGGCAGCAGGGTATAACTTGCGCCGTGTGAATGAAACAACTTTAGCAGCCGCGTTCCACGAAGAATCCAGCCGTGAAGATTTGGCGGTGTTGTATAGCTTGTTTACAGGCAATAACACGCTGACTTTGCCTGCTGATGTGGCAGGCAGATTGCCTGAAGCCTTGTTGCGCCAAGATGCGATTTTGCAGCACCCTGTGTTTAATCGCTATCACACGGAACACGAAATGTTGCGCTATCTGAAAAAATTGGAAGAGCGCGATTTGGCAATGAATCGCAGCATGATTTCTTTGGGTTCTTGCACCATGAAATTGAATGCCACGGCGGAAATGTTGCCTGTTACTTGGGCAGAGTTTAGCCAAATTCACCCTTTTGCACCGCGCAACCAAGTGGCGGGTTATTTGGAAATGCTGGCAGGTTTGCAAGAGCAATTAAAAGCGATTACAGGCTTTGATGCGATTGCCATTCAGCCTAATTCAGGTGCGCAAGGCGAATATACAGGTTTATTGGCGATTCGCCGTTATCATGAAGAGAATGGCAATCCCGACCGCAATATCTGTTTAATCCCTAAATCCGCGCATGGTACCAATCCTGCAACTGCCAGTATGTTGGGCATGAAAGTGGTGGTGGTGAATACCGATGAACAAGGTAATGTGGATATTGCCGATTTACGCGCCAAAGCCGAGCAACATCAAGCCAATTTAGGTGCCTTGATGATTACTTATCCTTCCACACATGGTGTATATGAAGAAGGCATACGCGAAATTTGCCAAATCATTCATGAGCATGGCGGTCAAGTGTATATGGACGGTGCCAACATGAATGCACAAGTGGGCATTATGCAGCCTGCCGAAGTGGGCGCAGATGTGTTGCACATGAATTTGCATAAAACCTTCTGTATTCCACACGGTGGCGGTGGGCCGGGTATGGGACCGATTGGCTTAAAAGCCCATTTGGCACCTTTTGCACCGAGCCATGTGGTATCGCCTGTGGAAGGCGCAACAGAGGGCATGGGAGCGGTATCGGCTGCGCCTTATGGTTCTGCCAGCATTTTGCCGATTACTTGGATGTACATCACCATGATGGGCAAACAAGGCATGAAGCAAGCTACTGAAGCGGCTTTACTCAATGCCAACTATGTTGCGCAACAATTATCTGCCGATTATCCTGTGTTATATACAGGTAAAAACGGACGGGTTGCCCATGAATGTATTATCGACTTGCGTCCTTTAAAAGCAGAAAGCGGCATCACAGAAACCGATATTGCCAAACGCTTGATGGATTATGGTTTCCATGCGCCTACCGTATCATTCCCTGTGGCAGGCACATTGATGATTGAGCCTACTGAAAGCGAAAGCAAAGCCGAATTAGACCGCTTTATTGCTGCTTTAAAACAAATCAAACAAGAAGTGTTGAAAGTGCAAAATGGCGAGTGGTCGAAAGAAGACAATCCATTGGTGAACGCGCCCCATACTGCGTTTAACGTAACCGATGGCGAATGGACACACCCTTATAGCCGTGAAGAAGCGGTGTTCCCTTTGCCTTATGTGCGTGAAAACAAATTCTGGCCAAGCGTGAACCGTGTAGATGATGTATATGGCGATCGCAATTTGGTTTGCTCTTGCCCGCCTATGGAAGCCTATGAAAACTAAGTGTTAGGGTAAAAAAACAGGTCATCAATGTGATGACCTGTTTTTCTTTAACCCACATTCACGCCATATTGTTGGCACAAACTCAATAAACCGCCTGAATAGCCTTGTCCGATGGCGCGGAATTTCCAATCGCCATGATGGCGATACACTTCGCCAAACACCATGGCTGTTTCCGTGCTGTAATCTTCCGATAAATCAAAGCGCAACACTTCTTGTCCGTTTTCATGGTTTACCAAACGCACAAAAGCATTGCTCACTTGCCCAAAGTTTTGACGGCGAATGTCGGCATCGTGAATGGTAACGGTAATAAACAAAGATTTAATATTGGCAGGCACATGGTCTAATTGCACGATAATGCTTTCATCATCGCCATCGCCATCGCCTGTTAAGTTGTCGCCTGTGTGTTCAACTGAACCGCAGGGCGATTTGAGTTGATTGTAGAAGATAAAATGGGCATCGGATAACACTTTGCCATTATCCGTGGTCATAAATACGCTGGCATCTAAGTCGAAATCTTGCCCATCGCTGCTGCGAGCGTCCCAGCCTAAGCCAATCAAAATGTGTTTTAAATTGGGGTCGGTTTTGCTTAATGAAACGTTTTGACCCTTGCTTAATGAAACCGCCATATTGTTTTCCTTAAAGTATGTGTTAAAAAAACCGCTTCAGTCTTGGTGAGAATGAAGCGGTTTACCAAAATTAAGCCTCGTCTTTTTTCTCGGGGAACACAAAGGAAGCCACCACGCCTAAGGTCAATACCACCAATACCACCAGTAAAGACGCATTGGGCGAAATTTCATAGCCGTGATGCCATAAATGGTTGGTTGCCGCCAAGCCCAGTTTGAAAGCAATAAAGAACAGCAACACAATCACTGCTTTTTCTAAATGCACCAAATAGCCTTTGAGTGCTTCCAATACAAAATACATGGTACGCAAGCCCAAAATGGCAAACATCATCGCGCTATACACAATCAACGGTTCTTTTGATACCGCAATCACCGCAGGCACGCTGTCGAAGGCAAACATCACGTCTGATAATTCAATCACTGCCAAGCATAAGAACAAAGGCGTTGCCACCCATGTGCCTTTTTGCATGGGGTGGGGATGGCTGTTTTCAGGGTGTTTAATATCTTCGCCTGCTAATTCTAATTGCACTTCAGGATGTTCTGCACGGGCTTTTTCTAATTCGGCACCATTTAAGAAGAAGTTATGTCCGTATAAACGCGGCCAAACGGGGAAGAATTTGTGTACTAAGCGATAAGCCAAGTGTTCAGAATAATCTTCTTCCTCTTCCTCTTCTTCACCGCTTTTGAGCATCATATAACCTGTCCATGCCACAATCAGCGCAAACACCAGTTCAACATAAGGGCCTAATGCCAATAAGCCTGTACCAATGGCAACGAAAATCATACGGAACACAATCGCGCCAATAATCCCCCAATACAACACACGGTGGCGATAGCCTTCAGGTACTTTAAACCATGTGAAAATCGCCATCATCACAAATAAGTTATCCACCGATAACACTTTTTCTAAGGCATAACCTGTGATGAAAAGGCTGGCGGTGTCGCTGCCGTGGTGCATCCATAAATAAGCACCAAAAGCAAGCGACACGAAAATCCAAAACACCGACCATAAAGACGCGCTTTTAAGCGACATGGGTTTGTCATCGCGGTGGGCGTAGAGGTCGATAACGATTGCGCCGAGCGAAAGCACAACAAATACAATGACGGTTTCAATAGGGAAACCGAGATGTTCGGTCATAATATTGACTTTCCTTGTTAAATGAAGAACTAATTATTCTAATCTATTTTATCGAATTGGGTAGACTATTTTGCAGTTATTTGCCTGCCATTTGCACCATCAGCAAACGTCCGCCCTCGCCACGTTGTAATAAGATTTGTGCGCCTTCTTCTAATAAGATTTTGCCGCCCATGGGAATGGCGGTTTTACTGCGCACATCGTACATTTCGGGCAAGGTTTCATTCACCAACCACCAGTTGCCTTGATGCAAAACAAAATAGCCCACACGGCGGGTTTCGGCTGCGGATAGTTTTTCATTGGGGAAAACGCGGTTGTCTGCATGCCATTTAAACAATGATTGTCCGCTATACACCATGATGCGGTGATTATCAGGGCGATAGCTGCCATTGGGTGCGGCAGAATAGAGATTTAAAACGGGCAGTTTGCCTTGATGGGGTGTGCCGCAGAACGGGCAACTGGGGTGTATGCTGTTGTCGAAGGCATACCATTTTTGTTCGCAAGTAGGGTTAGCACAAGGTTGCAGCAAATCAACGGTTTTGACCAAGGCGTGTTCCCATTCGTCTGCGGTGGGGCGCAGATGGGGCTGGTGTAAGCCGTCAATAAAGGCGCGTTCAAATAGGCGACTGATATAAGGCCCTGTGATGGTGTAGGGAATTTTGTCGGTGTCTTTCCACGGCAATTCGCTGGGGCGCAAGTGGGCGGTTTTGATGCGGTTGCTGGGGTCGGTGGGGTGTTCAACGAATAAGGCAGCTTTGCCCATGCTGAGTTCTTCATCGCGCTGGCTGTCGTTGGGGTCATGGATTTTGTCGCCACGCAAGGGATGGCGATAGAGCAGATACATGTAAATCAGCACTGCTAAGGCGTGTAAGTCGGTGGTGCGGTTGGGCAAGATGCGCTGGGGGTCGGCTTTATCTAAATGGCTGGTGGCAACCACTTCAGGCGCGATAAAGTCGGGTGTGCCGACTACGGTGGGCGGATGTTTGCCAGGGACAACTAAGCCATCGATGTCGATTAAACAGGCTTGTCCTGTGGTGGGGTCAATCAGGCAGTTTTTATAACCTAAATCGCTGTGGCTTAAACCTGCCATGTGCATACGGCGCACCGCACGCGCCAACATAATGCACACTTTAAGATGCATCATCCAATCGCCTAATTCTTGTGGGTCGAGAAATTTGTTGCGATTGTTGGCGCTGGCAAACCATTTGCCGTCTTTGTCTTTGCCTTTGATGCCCAACATGTCGTTGTTGCGGCTGCCGTGTTGGAAGAAGAAGCATTCCCGATAAAACGGCACCACCACGCCTAATTTGCCTTGATATTCCACCACGGCAGTTGGCCAACAATAGAGGTTTTTGAGATAGTCTCCGCCTGCTTGGTTGAAAATGCGTTCGCGGTATTGTCCTGTAATCATTTCTAGCCGTTCACGGGTGGCGGCATCGGCAGGCTCGCGAAAAAAGGCAACCACATAGTTTTTATCGGGCGAAAACATAACATCTTTCATGCCGCCTTGTGCTTTGATTTCATCGATAAAACGTATGGTTTCGCCATTGCTGGCAGTGAGGGTGATGATGTTGCTCATGCGTTTTCCGTTTCTGTGTGTGTGTTGGAGGTGGATTCGGCAATGTTGGGGAGAAACAGGGCAAGCGTGCGGTCGTCGTGATTGCCTGCCGACCAAAAGCCTAGCCATGTTTGCAGGGCAAGGGCAGGGTCGTGTTCATCGCTTAATGGGGTTTGGAGTTCGAGCCATAAATCGCGCCAGTATTCGGCTTTGGCAAGATTGGCATCGGTTTCAAATTTGGGGTCTGATACGCCATCGGTCATTAAGATGATGATGGGGGCTTGCTGGCTGAGTTTGATGTGTACGCGCTGTTGGATTTTTTCAACGCTGGCTTCTTCGGCATTGAGAAAACGGGTTTCGCCTGAAAACGTGCCTGAATCGGTGCTGCCTAATAAGGCGAGTTCTTGTGCTTCAGGTTGCCATAGGGCGGCTGCACCATCGCCCACCCAGTAGGCTGCACTCAGCCATTGTCCATTTTTGAGCGGCAAACTCAAGGCAAGCAATAAGGTGCAAGAGAGGGATTTCACATCGGGAATGATGTCGTGTTGTTGAACGGCACCATGTTGTGCTTTATAGGCATGGTAAACCGCTTGGGTGAAAAGATGACACACAATGTTTTTTAAGGTGTTGGAATCGGTGATGTCGGGTAATTGGTGGAACGGTTTATCAGGGTCGTTGAGCAACTGGAGCAGGGTGTTGAGGGCGTGTTGAACGGCAAGTTGTGAACCCAAACGTGAGAATGCAGCACTGCCTGCGCCATCGGATACGGCGAGTAAGTGGGTGTGGGTGGCAGGGTGGTAATGCAAGGCGAAGTCGTCATCGCAACAACTGCCGACATGGGCATGTGAACGACCGCGTACCCGTGCTGCCAGTAGTGTGCCTTCGGGCGTGGTGTGTTCTTCACAGGTTTCATCGGTTTTGTAAAACACGGTGGCAGGGTTGGAAGGGATGTTTTGCCACAGGCTTTGTGGGTTGGGGTTGATGTATAGGGTTTGACGAATGGGGGTGAGGTTGTTGTTATCATGCAGTAAAAACTGTACTTCGATTTCGCCATGTGTGGTGGGAATGCCCATAATGTGGGCTGATTCGGCTTGCCAAGTTAAACCACATTCGGGTGTGAAACTGATGCTGTGTATGCGTTGAGTCCATTCGGCTGGTAAGGCTGCATCGTAGTTTTCTCCCACACGCGCATTAGGCAGTTGTGGAATGGTGGGGAGGGTGCGAGCAATGGGGGTGGGCTGGCTGGTGTGAGGGAAAATGGGCATATCGGTGCTTTCGGCTAAATCGTGGGGAACGATAGGGATTTCGGTGGATAAGGTGTGGGCTGGAATGGGGACGGATTCGGTAGGCTCAGGGGGCGCAGAATCAGCTAAAGTGGGCTGATTGGTTTCGCTTGGGAGGGCGGTTTTTTCCAAACTGAGTGTGGGAAGTGGCGGGGCAACAGGTGGTTCATTGGATTCAATGGCGCAGGTTGAGATGTGTTGCAACACGCTATCCAGTTGTTGAACAAAAGGATTGCTATTTTTTTGTTCCTCGTCAGCAGGAAAATCACATTGAAAGATGTATTGTTCTGCTAAAGAGGGTTCGGCTAAACTTAAATCGTTAATATCAAAACCTTGTGCGTATTCAACAGGTGCAGGCGGGGGTTGATAGTGTTGATTGAATTTTTGCCATGTTTCTTCGAGCAGTTGGAATAAGGTGGGGTTTTCTTCGATAAATGTGTGCAGTTGTGCGATGCTGGCTTGGGGTTGCCATGCTTGTAATTGTTCGGGTGTCATGTTTAGCCTCGTGAACGGGAAATTTCAAAATCGCCTTCGGCAGTTGCCATATAAATGGTGCGCTCGCAAGCAGGGCAAACCACTTCGCCATCACCGCTCACACACAGCACTTGTCCACAGGCACAACTGGCTAAACCATACGGCGCACCGCAATGCGGACAACCGCCACCGCCCTCTAGCATGGATGCCGCTACGGTTTGTGTGTTCACGCGCGTATCCGACCAATCAAAATAGTCTTTTTCAACCGCATACACGCCCACATAGCGATAGACTTGCGGTGGTTTTTTGGTAAAAAACGGAATATCGCCAATATCGGGCATACGCTCGTATTTCATTAAATACGGCAATTTGGTTTTGCTGCATAAACCTGTGATGATGACATAGTTTTCATCAACCGCGCTGGCTTCGCTTAAATCGTTCACCAAAGATAATAAGGGGTTGGCGGTGGTGTTTTTTTCTAAGCTGATGGGAACATCAATGCCCAAGCTGCGGCTTTGGGCGGAAACGGATTGTGAAATCCAGTTGATAAAGGCTTTGAAATCCGCTTCATCGCATTGTTCCAAACGCAAAGTGTGGTGGCTGATGGTGCTTAAAATGGATAAATCGGCAAATGGCCCGATGCCAATGGAAACCAAAGTGGCGCGGTGGGCAAAGTGTTGTTGCCAACGTTGCACAGCTGCGCTGGGATTGTCGGTGGCTTTGCCGTCCGACATAAAATAAACCACAGGTTTGTAGTCGCCTTTGCGTTCGGGGCTATTGGGTATGACATGGCGGTCGATGTCGTCCATCACTTGATGGAGGGCGGCGCCAATTGATGTGCCTGAACCAATGGGTAAACGCGGTGGATAAAAGGAAAACAGTTCCACTAAGGGGGCTAAGGTGCGTGCAACCCCTGCAAAAGCAATGACCGATAGATAAACGGTTTCTAAGGCATAGGGGTCGCTGCGTAGGGTGGTGAGTAAGCGGCTGATGCCTTCTTGCATATGGCGCAAATGGTCGCCTGCCATGCTTTCGGATACGTCTATCACCAAGAAAATGGGTAAACGGCGCATGATGTTCTCCTCGTATGAATTTGTTTATTTGCTGCCTGCTTTCCAGCGAAAGCCCCAACCAAAGGCTTCGTCCATGTCTTTATGGTTGCTGAAATAACGGTTGATACGTTCAACACGAATGCTGCCGTTGTCATTGAGCAAACGAGCAACGGCACACATACCGCGTTGGGGATTGCCTTCGGTCAGATGGGTTTCAATTTCTTGTTCTTGTACATACAGTTTGACCACGCCATCGGTTGCGTCCCAATTAGGCACGCCGTCATAAATAAAGGCAAAAATCAAAACTTCGCTGATTTCAGCCCAACGGCTGCCGTTCACTTCCAGCCATTCGCCTTCTGCAATTTGACCTGTGCGGTCATCGCCCCGTAAGTAGACATAAGGTGCGGTATGGAGGTTGCCGAAGCTGTTGCCTAGGGCTTGTACACAATAGGCGTTGCCATCGCGCAAGCGAATAAATGCACCTAAATCTAAATCCACACCTTGATTTTTGTTGCCCCATAATTGGCTGAGAAAACCGCTTTTTTGGGGTGTTTGGCTGCCACGTTGCCAGTTGAGATTGATTTTGATATGCCCAAAATTATCTTGTTTGGCTAAATTGATACGCGGTTGTTGTTTATCTAATGTGATTTTGCTGAGATTCACTTTAGGCGTGGGCGCAGGGGGTGGACTGGTAGGCGCGTCATCGCTGATTTCTACGCCAAAATGTTCGGATAAGGGTTTTAAGCCGCCATTAAAACCTTGGGCAACAAAGCGAAACTTCCATGCACCATTACGGCGATAACATTCGCCTAAGATTAAGGCGGTTTCGCTGCGTCCGGTTAAATCAACAGGGCAATGTAATAACACTTGCCCTTGTTGTTCCACATCAATGCTTAAATGTCCTAAAGCGGAGCTGGCAAGCGGGTTGGAAAAGGCAAAGGCAATGCGTTCAATTTCGGCAGGTTGTTGTTGCAGTTGAACGGTAAACACGGTGTCGCGGTCGCTGCCACTGCGACGTATGCTGTGGTCATCGCTTTGGGTTTGTCCGTAAAACACCATGTCGCCATCGCCACGCACTTTGCCTTGTGCGGTTAGGCGATAGGCGGCAGCGTCAATATCCACACCGCTACGGATGCGTAAGGTGATGTCGGTATGCGTAAGGGGAGCGTTTGCGCCTGCGGTCAGGGTGTGCATGATTGTGTTCCTTATTAGAAAACCACGTTGATTTCGGGCGGAGGCGGCGGTAAATCGTTGCTATTGTTGGGTGCGCCCACGCTCACGCTGCTGTTGGCAACGGCTGCCGATACCCATTGGAAAAATTTGGCAAATGAAGCCGCATCCATCGTATCCAAGGAAACTACGGTGTCGGTTAATTGTTTTAAGTGGCTGGCATCGGCTTTAGGTCCTGCGGCACACGCCACGATATTGCCAAAGCCTAAGTTTTTAATCACAGGCAAAATTTCTCGATAGGCTAATAAATCGGTGGGTTTGCCATCGGTGAGAACGATGAGAATGGGTCGCCAATCGCCTTTTTGTTGGGCATTGCCCACGATGCGGTCGCGCTGTACGGCTTCGGCAAGGTGTTCTAAGGCTCTGCCTAAAAAAGTACCGCCGCTTTCAGGGCAAACAATTTGCGGTAAAGTAACTTGCTCCAAGGGAGTGAGCGGCAAAATATCCTGAATCACGCTGTCAAAAGTGGTGATGCTTAAATGAACGCTTTCAAGGGCATAGGGGTTTTGGCGCAAGGAAGCCAATAGGGCTTGTAAACCTGCATTGACGGCTTCAATCGGTTCGCCGTGCATGGAGCCTGAAGTGTCAATACAAATATAAGTGAGGAGTCGTCTGGACATGGTTTATCCTTGTGTTAATAAGGCAAATATTGTTTCAAAATATCAATAAAACGGTCGCTTTCGTGAAATTCGCCTATGGCACGAAACACCCAGCCGCCATTGCCATCGCGTTCGGCTTGGGCGAAGGTCATGGCACAATGCGCCGCGTTTTCAGGACGACCGCCAATGTCGTAGCGACAAATTTCTCGTCCTTGTGCATCTACTGCCCGAATGGAAGCGCGTTTCACACCTGCAAACGATTGCCCCAATTCTTTGCCTTTAAAAATTGCCACAGCAAATAATATGGCTTGGTATTGTTGAGGGAGATGGTCTAAGTCCACCGTAATTTGCTCATCATCGCCTGTGCCGCTGCCTGTACGGTTGTCGCCATTGAGCCAGATTTTACCGCTAGGGTGGCGTTGGGAATTGTAGAACACCACATCTCCCCCTTCTAAGGTGGGACGACCATTGCTGCCCAGTTTACCTAAATGATTGACTTTGCCATTGCTGCCCAATAAAAACGCCACCGCATCTAAATCATAAGGCGGCTGATGGTTGGCAACATCCCAGCCCAAGCCAATATTTAAGCGCGATAGGTCAAAGCCTGTATCTTTGCGTAGATTCACACCTTGACCTTTTTGCAGACTGATTGCCATCGTGATTCCCTTTCTTTGGTTTTATAACACCACCTTTAATTCAGGTGGAGGCGGTGGCAATTCATCTAAACCACTCACTTCTTTGCCCAAATCAATTTTTTGGCTCGACACCGAAATGGAAGACGACACCCATTTAAAGAAACTCTTAATTGAATTGGCATCTGCCGTATCTAATGACACCACGATTTCTGTGATTTTTTTCAAGGTGGCGGTATCGGCTGATGTGCCTGCTGCACATGCCACAAACGTCCCTGTTTTGACTGTTTTTAAAGCGGCAATGCCTTTGTCGATGTTGTCGGTGGGTGCGCCATCGGATAAGAGAAACACAACAGGTTTCCAATCGCCTTTCACGTCTGCGCTGCCTTTAATCACTTCGCGGTTGATGCAATCGGCTAATAAACTTAAGGCTTCGCCCATAGCGGTTGCGCCATTGGCATTGATTTTAGGCATTTGAAAACTCATCAATTCGGTGAGTGGGGTGATTTGGCGTGCGCTGGAATCGAATGTGATAATGGATAAATACGCGGTTTCTAAGGCATAAGGGTCTTGGCGCAAAGCAGATACCAACACCTGCAAACCATTGCGTACCGATTCAATCGCTTCGCCATACATTGAGCCTGAAGTGTCCACCAATAAATAAACGGGTAAGCGGCGCATTGTTTTGTCCTTTGGTAATTGAAATAACGGTATTCCGATTCTATAACAATTTCTTGTTTAAAATAAACTTGTATAAAAAAGTTGCAGCTCTGGGGGGATTATCTTAAAGTTTGCTCTATTTTCCCCATTAGGATGGTGCATCATGTTTCATGGCAGTTATCTTCCCCATCAAGTGCAGTTTTTATTAAAACCCATCTCCATTCAGCCCATTGCCAATACGTTAGAAAAAGAACGTTTTATTCAAAGTGGAGAAAAGCATTATAGTGAGATGCTGTCGCCTGAAAGTCCACCTTCGCCTGAATATTTGGCATTGTTTCAAGCAGCTTGTGAACAGAATTTGCCGCAAATGGCGCAAGATTGTATGCGTTTGGCGGCTTTGATTGCGGCGCGTGATGAGCCGAGTTTGCCGGTGCTGGTGTCGTTGGCGCGGGCGGGAACGCCTGTGGGAGTGGTGTTGCAACATATTTTAAGCCGTCATTATCAACAGCCGATTGCCCATTTTTCAATTTCCATTATCCGCGACCGTGGCATCGATACCAACGCGCTTGAGTATATCTTGCAGCAAGGTTTTGCACCTGACCAAATGGTGTTTATTGATGGTTGGACGGGGAAAGGGGTAATTAAGCGAGAATTGGATCGGTTTATCGCGCAATTTAATCAACAGCATCACACGCATATTCGTTCTGATTTATATGTGTTATCGGATTTGGCTGGGGTGTCGGGGTATGCTGCCAGTTGTGAAGATTATTTGATTCCTTCGGCGATTTTGAATGCTTGTATTAGCGGTTTGGTGAGCCGTTCAATTTTAAATGAACAAATTGGTTCGCATGATTTTCATGGTTGCGTGTATTTTGCAGAATTTGCGCCTTATGATTTGTCCCAAACGTTTATTCAGCAGCTTACTGCGTTAACCGATGTGTTGCAGCAACACGGCTTGCCTGCTGCCCAAGCGATTGATACGGCTGCGGCTGCCTACACCAGCCAAACGTTTTTAGCACATATCATGCAGAAATATGCCATTCATCAGGTGAATTTTGTGAAACCGGGGATTGGTGAAGCCACGCGCGTTATGTTGCGCCGTGTGCCGCAATTATTGTTGTTACGCAATCAGCACGCGGCGGCGGTGCAACATCTTTGCCGTTTGGCAACTGAAAAAAATGTTCCCATTGCAACCGATGCCCATTTGCCTTACCAAGCAGTTGCCCTGATTAAGGATATTCGCCATGCTTAATGCCCATCAACTGGGCGCGGCTTTATATGTGCCTGCCACCCATCCCCAATTAATGTCTATTGCGCGTGGTGAAAAACTGAGCCATGTTCGCACGCTGATTTATTGCACCGAAGACGCGGTTACGCCCGAAGATTTACCCCACGCATTAACCCAACTGCAAGCCTTGCTCCATGCTTTATCGCCCAACGACCCCCGCCATCATTTTATTCGTTTACGCAATCCGCAAGTGATGGAACACATTTTGGCATTAGCAGATTTGCATAAAATACGCGGTTTTGTGTTGCCTAAAATCAGCGCAGAAAATCTCGATGATTATGCCGAATTACTTCATTATCCCTATCAGTTGATGCCCACTTTGGAAAGTGCCGATACTTTTTTAGAAGCACCAATGCTGCGTTTGCGTGAATTACTGTTGCGCCCTGCATGGCGTGAACGAATTTTGTGTTTACGCATAGGGGGAAATGATTTATTGAGCCAACTGTCGATGCGTCGTCCGCGTGGGGCAACTTTATATCAAACGCCTATTCAAAATGTGATTGCCCGTTTGGTGGGTATTTTTAAACCGTATGGTTTTTATTTGAGTGCGCCTGTTTGTGAATTTTTCGATGAAGTGGATTTATTGGCAGCCGAAGTACAGCAAGATTTATGGCATGGTTTAACTGGCAAAACCGCCATTCACCCCAAACAAATCCCTTTGATTGAACAATATTACCGCGTTGCTGCCAGCGATGTGGCATTGGCACATGATATTTTAAACAGCAAACAAGCGGTGTTTAATGCCCAGCAAACCATGCAGGAAGTCAGCACGCACAGCCGTTGGGCGCAGGAAATATTAATTGCTGCTCAAACTTTTGGCGAAGAGGTTGTCTAAAAAATTAATTGCCCTGCTGTCCATAAATATTGGCAAACCACAAGGGCTAACAGCATGCGCCACAAGCGCAATGCCCCCCGACAACGCGCTTGCATATCACGCGAAACATGAGTTTTGCCTAAGCCTAATTGGACGCGGCAGGTGTCAAATTCGGGCGGAGTGTAGTGTTGTGCGGCAAAGTCTTGGAAAACACGTTGGTCAAATGCCAAACGAATATGCAGATAAACCGCCAAGAGGCTCAAGCCAAACTGTCCCCATGCTGCGCCTCCACCTTGCCATAATCCCCATGCCAGTAACACACCTTGTATCAAGGCAAGATAGGGTAGTGTGCTTAATAAATGGGCGGTTATCCGCGCTAAAGTGTGGTCAGCATTCATCAAAAAATCCTTATCAGATTGCAACCCCACCTTTTATAACAACAAGGTTGGGTTTCATTGGGAAGATGTGTTGAAACATCAGGCTATGATGTGGGGCGATGACAAGAGGAATGGGAAGCCTGTTGTAAGGCAGCTAAAATAGCGTGTTGGGTGGCAGCAGGTAAAACCATTTGTGGACGTGCCGATTGAAGTTGGGCAACGGCATGGGCTAAATCATTCGCGCCGCCATAGCGTACCCACCATGTCAGTATCACGGCTGCGCTGCGCCCATAGCCCAAGGCACAACACACCAACACAGGCAAATCATGTTGCTCAAGCTGCTGTTGCAAAGCATCGGCAGCTTGGTTTAATTGCGTGGGAGTGGGGGCAACCATATCCAACATCGGCAGCGCGTGATAATGCAATGGACGCGGATAAGCAGGCAATTCAGCACACACATCTAGCACCGCCGCAAACTGTTTAACCGCCACAATGCTGCCAATATGAATACGCGGGGTAACAGGGGTACTGAATGGCTGTTGGCGCAACCAAAAAGCAATATTGGCATAACAGGCAAGCGTATGCGGAAACAATAAAAGCGCGGCACCCAAACTGCGATGATGGCTGATTTTACCGAATGCGTTGGCACCCAAACGCCCATACGCCACGCCCACCACAAGACACGCCACACTCACCCATAAACACCACAACCATGCACCGCCTAAGCTCGCCAACAGCATACCCACTATCGCCAAGCCTATATAAAAGCCCACCCATTGCTTATGTTGTGGCGTGCGAACCCATGCTGTACTGAATCCATGAAGCGGAGAAGGGGCAGGCTGATTACCTTGCCAAGGTAATGCCCATAACACGATGGCACCTGCTAATAGTCCAGTGGGAATATCAATAAAATGATGTTGCCAAGTGCTTAACACCGATAAAGCAATCAGCGTAAACCATGCGGCCCACACCCCTCGCCAACCTTGCGGTAAGCGATGCCAGTAAAACCGTCCTACAATCAACACCAAAATAATATGTAACGAAGGCGCTTGATTATAAGGCTGGTCAAACGCTGCGAGTGAAGCAAACAAACTGCCAGATAGTCCATCAGTAGCAGGCTTTAGCCATGAAAATTGCAAGGGAAACAGCAAAAAACAGCTAATGGCAATCGCCTGAGCCAGCAATAATTGCGCAATATAACGGTTTTGCTGTGCAGTGTTGTGGCAGAGAAAAAACGCCAACGCATATAAAACATTCAACGACCAATAAGGCACAATCGTCCATGCCCAAAATGGAATATGCTGTTCCCATGCAAAAATGATTTCAGGCACGCCCGTTCGGTGCGCGGTAAACCAGTTGGCAAAACCATAACTGGCATAAAATATCGCGCCCACCGCCAGCAGCTTAACTGTTGAAAGCAGGAAACGGGGTTTCATCATGATGCAGGAATCAATTTTGCCAACAATGCCGCGCTGCCTGCTGCCACCAAACGATAGGTTTCCGCAAAATCGCCCGTATACCAAGGGTCGGGGACAAGCTGATAACCTGTTTCAGGAATCAGATTGGTGAGCTTGAAGATTTTATCAGGCTGTTTACCAAATAATTTTTCCAACTCGGCAAGATTATTGTCGTCCATAGCAATCAAAAAATCATACGCCTCAATATCGCTTTTCTTGACCTTGCTGCTCACAAAGCCTATCGGCTGAATCCCTTGCGTTTTCAACATATGCGCTGTGCCACGGTGCATATCTTCGCCATCGTGCCAGCCTGAAGTACCTGCACTGGCAACCCGAATCCGATGCGCCACTCCTGCTTGTTGCGCCTGATGACGTAACACATATTCCGCCATGGGCGAACGGCAAATATTACCCAAACAGACAAATAAAACGGCATATTGCTTCATATTCCACCCTTAACGAAACAAAGGATTGTGCCCATCTAATTTCAAGGCTTGCGCGTAAGAGGGCAGCTCCGCACCATCAGGCACCACATCATGCAATAAACGAATATTCTCCACTTGGCATTCCACCATCAAATCTAAAAAGTCTTGTTGCACCGTTTCAATGCGTTCTAATGGCGATAAAGTCCAAGTAAATACCTGTGCTTGTAGCTCAAATTGGCTGTCGGTGGCATTAAAACCAAACAGCAACTTACCGCCTTCTTGTGCCGCCATCACCACCCCCACACGCGGACTTTGCAAACGAATCGCCCGAATGGCATTGGCAGCAAACACATCTAATGCCATGCGTAAACGCATATGATTGCCATCGGTGAGCGCGTGTAAGGGCGTATTCGGGATTAAAGGATTGGTAAACACCGTTAAACCTTGTACCGCCAAATTTTGTTGCCAAACTTGCATTAACGGCAACGCTGCTTCTTGCAGATTGATGCCCAATGCCGATAAAAGCGTTTTATCGCCATAACCTAAGGCAAACAACACCTGCACCGATTGCCCTGCTTCAATCGTTAAATCAGCAGATTGCGCGAAGGGTGCAGCAAATTGCGCGGCGGCTTCGGCATTTTGTTTGGCTGCAAACCATTGCCCTGCGTTTACTTGTGCTAATTGCGCGGCAGTAAGCAATTTAGGCAACCAAGTGGCATGAGCGAGTGCGCGAGTGTGAGGATAATTGGCTAAACACGCTGCCAGCTCAATAGAAGGCGCATCTAAGGGCAATTTCACCGCTTGATTACAACCTGCCACCAACACCACAGGCAAAGCAAACCATTGAACTTCATCATCGGTTTTGGCTTGCAAAACATCATCTAATGCTTGAAACAAAGCACCATACACCGCAGCATTCGCTGCCATGCTCATCGCCACCGACAAACCCAAATAATGATTTTGCCCTAACATCATCGCAATTTGAGCGCGTAAAGATTCGGAGGCTAACTTGGTTTGTGCGCCACTGCTGTTTTGCACTATTTGTGTGGCATACAGCAATAAATCATTTTTAACAGGGTCGGTAGGATAGGGGCGTGTGTCGGGAAGAAAAGAATGGGGCATCATAAAACTTATTCTCTAAATGTGTGTAAAAACAAACATTATGCCCGAAAATGGTGCGAGAAACCAAGCAACAGGATTATTACAAACAATATATATTGAATTCTTGAACCCAATATGGTAGATATTAAAAAAGGCTAGATACAATAATCTAACCTGTGATTGCTAGAGAGCAAGATTATTCATATTTAATAGGGGCTATTAATTATTTTTTTCGCCATTGCACCATTTTATTCACATCATTAAAACGCTCTTCATACATTTTAGCAATACATTCTGTTTTAACACGATAATGCCCTGCCCCCAAGGAGTTCCTTGCTGGTTCACTTTCATATTCGCAATTAGATTTTACAAATTTTTTCCAGTCTTTTTGCGCAATATAAAAACGTTTTGCAGTGGGTTTATCTACACGCTCCAATTCTTTACCTAATTTATTAAGCTGGGCGGCTAATCGTTTTTGGTGTTGTTCATAACAAACATAATCACCACCGCCATATGATGAACAATCTATTGCTGCAAAAGCAGTGGTAGAGAATAAGCCTAATAAAATCAATAAATATTTTTGCATGATGTTTATTCCTTAATTAAGAAAGGATATAAATGTATACAAATTATATCCACCAAATTTATGCTATGAATAGCATTTTTGATAAAAAAGAGTGATAGAATCTTTAAATAAATATTTAAGCTCAGATGAAACAAGCTATCAAAGATTTTATAAATTGTTGAATTTATCAGAGTAATCAATGATTGCATATTTTTTATGGCTTTTTGGAATCAGTTACAGAATCTATGCTTAAAAAAGGTCTGCAATAGTGAAATTTATCATCTTTTTGTGCAAAGCAAGTCCATTTTGCTTTTTTAGATGATTGTTGTCTATTCACTTTATGTTTGTCAGCCGACAAAAAATATCGGTATGCTGGTTTATTATTGATACTATCTGACTTTGGAAATTCATTTGTACTGCCTAATTTTTCTATAAAATATGCAGTTGGCTCATTATCATTCCATGATTCTGTAGTAAAGGCAAGAGCCAGCTTACCATGAGTGATTTTTGTATTGGTATGATACATATCAAACCATTGACCTTGTGTGGTACAAATAGTTTCATATAATGTTTGATGAGGTGTTTTTAATAAGCAAGGCTCTTGATTAATAGAAAATTGTGTAGATTGCAGATTTGTTTCTCCTAATGCTGTTGTATTTAATAGAAGTGTTATTAAAAATAATTTTTTCATATATTATATAATTTAATTTCTAATTAAAACGAATTTCTTTAGAGTATATTATTGACTATTTGCTAACTCATAATGTTGTTGAAAAATAGTACCTTGCCTTTTAACGAACTCAACAGGAGTTTCATTATCCATTTTATTGTTATTTTTCATGGATTTGAGAGTTCTTTCGGTAACTTTGTTACTACCTTTTAATGCAGTCATTACACCTTGACCTATATTATGCATTAGGTATAAATTGACACCAGTTGTAGGTAAGTTATTTTTTTGAAGTAATTCTTTATTATATTTTGCATATCTTGCTGTTGCTAATATATTGATTTTTGAATTAAAACGCGGGTCATTAGGAGTGCGAAAATTAGCATCTGTAATTTCTTCCATACCAAAAGATTTACCATTTAAATTATTTCTGACGAAATGCCATGTATCTCTTGTAAACTGACCAGCTCCAATGGCACCAGTAGGAGATATTTCTCCTGTCCAACCGCCCTCCATTTTTATAAAACCACGTAAATCTTTTTCATTAATATTAAATTTTTGGGCAGCTTCGTGAATATAAGAATCTATTTGTGAACCAAATCCTTCAAATTTCTTCTTAGTAGGAGAAATAGAAAATGTAGTAACTTCACTTGCTGATGGGTCGCATTCACTTGTGGCTGTAATGGTAATATTAGTGGGCTGACTAGAAGCAGTGAATGAATACATTTTGGCATTAAGCGAATTAGGTAAAGGTATGGGATTCGCCTTCCAAGTAACATTCTGATTGGCTGTGATAACAACTTTATCTCCACCTTTTAGTTTGTGCATTTGTGCAGCAGAAACAACAACATTATTTACTTTAATATTTAAAGCAATTTTTGTGCAAGGTGTGATGATAAATTGGGTAAATTTGCTTGCTTTGGGGTCGCATTTGCCGATTGCTTTAATTAAAAAATTGCTGATTTTTTTAGGCGCAGTAAATGAATATGTATATTCATTAAGCACCACTTTTTCCAGATGGGTGGCATTGGCTTGCCAAGTAACACTTTGATTGGCAGTGATAATTACTCTTTCACCACCTTTTAATCTATGTGTTTGCATGGAAGATACGACTTTATCATTGATTTTAATGGTTAATTCAATTTCCTCGCATACGTCATAGTAATAGCTATAAACAGGTGCTAAATATCCTCCGCCAAAATAATTGGCATGGGGAAGCATACACACATCTTCGCCAACCGATTCTTCTTTGAAATAGCCTTTTAGATTACTGTTTTTGCTGGCTTCTGCAATGAGCTTTTCGCAATGTTGTTTGGGTGTCATGCCTTTTAAAGCCGATAATGGAATATTATCTCGCCCTGCTGCTGAGCTACCGCCATAAACCGCACGTAATTTACCACGATATTTTTTAGCCATGATGTAGTTCTCCATTTTTATTTAAATATAATATTATTATGGAATAATTGGATTTAAAATCAAGAATAAATTTTATTATTATTTGAAATATTTTGATAAATAATGTTAATGGGGTAATTAGCCAATTGCTATTATTTGGTGTAAAAAAGCCGCTCTTTGTCGAGCGGCTGTTTCTTTATCAAATTGGGCTTATTCGCCTGCACATTCTAAGCATTCGCTATGCACTTCGCCCAGTTTTAATTTGGCGTTTACATCGCGCAAGGCGGTGCGTAAACCTTCTTCAATCACAGGGTGATAGAACGGCATATCCAACATTTGTGGAATGGTCATTTTTTGTTGATGCGCCCATGCCAATAAGTGTGCCAAATGTTCGGCAGCAGGGCCAACGATTTCTGCACCAATAAACAAGCCTGTCCCTTGTTCGGCATACACACGCATATGACCTTTATTCACCAACATCACACGGCTGCGCCCTTGATTGCGGAATGACACTTCGCCAATCGCCACACAATCCATATTTTTATAGCGTTGCACCACTTGTGCATAACGCAAACCAATGCTGGCAATTTGTGGATTGGTAAAGACCACACCAATAGGGCTGCGGCGTAAACCCTTATGAATCACAGGATAAGTGCCTGCATTTTCGCCTGCAATTTTGCCTTGGTCGCTGGCTTCGTGTAACAAAGGCAGTTGATTGGAAGCATCGCCCGCAATAAAAATATGCGGAATACTGGTTTGCATGGTGAATGGATGGGCAACAGGCACGCCACGCGCATCTAATTGAATCGTTAAGTTTTCTAAGCCTAAACGATCCACATTAGGACGACGACCCACTGCCGCTAATAAGTAATCCGCCGTGTAAACACCGCTTTCACCGTTTTCTGTCCATTGAACTTCCACTTTGCCATCTGCATTCAGCTTCACTTCAGTTTGTGCATCTAAATGCAAATCCAATTCTTCGCTAAATACCGCTTTGGCTTCGGCTAACACCACAGGGTCAGAAATGCCGCCTAGCATACCGCCTACACCAAAGATTTTCACTTCCACGCCCAAACGGCTCAAGGCTTGTCCTAATTCCAAACCAATTACCCCCGGTCCAAATACCGCCACGCTTTGTGGCAACGTATCCCAAGAAAACACATCATCATTAATAATGACTTTGTCACCTAAGGCTTGCCATTGAGGCAAAATAACAGGGCGCGAACCTGTAGCAATCACAATGCGGTCGGCTTGAATTTGGGTGTGGTCATCAATTTGAATGGTGTGCTCATCAATAAACTTAGCCTCGCCTATGATGCGTTTATCCGCAGGCCAAGCCTCTACATCTTCCACCACAAAGCCCACAAAACGGTCGCGTTCTGATTTCACGCGTCTCATCACTTCTTCGCCATTTACCACAATGCTGCCCTTGTCTAAATGAATACCGAATGGGTCGGTGTGTAAGGCGTGATGGCGTGCTTCGGCTGCGGCGATTAACAGTTTCGATGGCATACAACCCACACGCGCACAAGTGGTTCCAAAAACATGGCTTTCGATAAGATAAACATTGTCGGTGTGTAAACGCGCATTGCGAAACGCGCCCATGCCTGCGGTGCCACCCCCAATTACCACGACATCTGCTTGAATTTGTTTCATTGCTTACTCCTTTTTGTTGGTTGGAAACCTCCGCTATGAATAGCGGTAGGAATGAGAGGGTTTGGGGAGAACATCTTTTCTTCCCCATGTGGGCAATACATCAAGTGAGGTGTGATGTATTGCCTTGTGTGTTGAAATGCGGTTGAAATGAAAGAGTTATTCAGGTAACACCGCGCACAGGCAAAGCGTTACCTGAATAACCCTTGCGAATCATTCAGGTGGGTTGGCGTGAAACAACCCAATTTGGTTAAAGCGTATTAGCCTAAGTAAGCCAACAATTCTTCGCTACCGCCGATGTATTTACCACCGATAAACACTTGTGGCGCAGAAGTTTTGCCAGTGATGGCGCGTACAGAAGTGGTTGTAGCGTCTTTACCCAATACGATTTCTTCGTATGCCAAGCCTTTTTCTTCTAAAGCTGCTTTAGCTTTCGCGCAGAATGGGCAACCGGGTTTGGTGAACAAAGAGATAGACTCTTGGTCTTTCCATTCTGGGTCGATGGCTTTCAACATGGTATCGGCATCAGATACTTCAAATGGGTCGCCGTCTTTTACTGGCTCGATGAACGCTTTTTCAATCACGCCATCTTTAACCAGCATAGAGTAACGCCAAGAACGGTCGCCAAAGCCTAATTGCTCTTTGCTTACCAACATACCCATGCCGCGAGTGAAATCGCCATTGCCATCAGGTACAACAATGATGTTTTCAGCTTCTTGGTCGGCCAACCATGCGTTCATTACGAAAGTATCGTTTACTGATACGCACAAAATGCTGTCCACACCGCGTTTGAAGAATTCTTTTGCCAATTCGTTGTAGCGTGGCAAGTGGGTTGAAGAACAAGTTGGGGTAAATGCGCCTGGTAAAGAGAATACGGCAACGGTTTTACCTTTAAACAAATCGTCGGTAGAAACATCTACCCAAGCATCGCCTTGGCGAGTGTGGAATACGACAGCAGGAACTTTAGTGCCAACTAATTCGGCTTCAGTTTTGATATTAATGCTCATGTTTGACTCCTAAGAATAAGGGGTGGGTTGGGTACAACTGAATGTATGGGTGTATTCTAGCAAAGCTGTTCTGATTTGTATAATTTATTGTTCAAATACTTTTCATTATAAAAAGCTATTTGATGGTTTGAACGATAGCTTACTATGGAGTGAGATAAGCTGCAAGTGCTTCATCATTCTTGTGTTTTCTTATCAGCCAAGACTTTTTGGCTGATAAATTGTTCGGCTTGGTCTTTTAAGGCGAAGCGGTCTTGTTGGTCTGGCAAGATGAAGGGGGCGAAATCAAGGTGTATATGAAGCTGCGGTTCGGAAACCACGCGCCAGAGTGATACCAATAAATTGACTTCGGCAAAAGAAGGGGCGGTGGTGCGCTCATTGTGGTGATTGTAATAGCGTAGGGCAATGGCTTGAACGGGCATTTGGGCATCAATCGCAGCTTGAAACAAGGCGGCTTTAAAAGGCAAAACGGTTTCGCCTAAAGAAGTACGCGCTTCAGGGAAAAAGCTCACGCTTTGCCCTTGTTTTAAGGCTTGGGCAATGGCTTGATTAGTGGTGTCGATATCTTTACGGTTTTCTCGATTGATAAATACGGTGCCTGCATTCATAACGATGCGCCCGATAATCGGCCATGTTTTGATTTCTTGTTTGGCGATAAAGCTGCTGGGGCATAAGGCGCTAATCGCAAAAATATCCAGCCACGACACATGGTTGGCAACCACCAATGCGCCTTGTGTGGGGGTGGGGCTAGGTGGGGTATCCACGATAAGATGGATATTGAGGGCGTGCAATACGTTTTGGCTGATGTTGGCTAAGGTGCGGTCGCGTTCAGCTTGAGAAGCATTGTCGGGGAGGTTTTTGAGGGTTTTCCCTGCTTGTAAAACGCAGGCTATCAAGCGAAAAATGCGCTGTAAACGGGTGGTTAAAGAGGTTTTTTGATAAGACATGATGCAAAGGGGGTAAACAACAAGGAGGGCATTATTAGGGGAAATGGGGGAAAACGCTATGGCTTTTGCGCTTTCCTACCCAGTTTTACAATTTAAGTTTGGCAATGGGGGCAATAGAATGTGCCGCGTTGCCCTAAGGTTTCTTTTAGGATGAGACCGCCACATTGTACACAGGCTTGGTTGTGTCGCCCATAGACGGTGTATTGTTGTTGAAAATAGCCGCTTTTGCCATCGCTATTCACGAAATCGCGTAAGGTGCTGCCACCTTGTTGAATGGCAGCGCGTAAGACGGCACGGATATGGTGAACCAATAAGGTGGCTTCGTGTTGGCTGATGTTTTTGCCTTGCCGATGGGGTGAAATGCCTGCGAGAAATAGGCTTTCGTTGGCATAAATATTGCCCACTCCAACCACGATTTTGTTGTCCATTAAGAGGGTTTTGATGGGGCTTTTGCGGTTTTGTAGGGCTTGGTGGAGGTATTGGGGGGTAAATTCGGGGCTAAGGGGTTCGGGCGCAAGGTGTTGTAGTAAGGGGTGGGTTTCGGCTGCGCCTGTGTACCATAAAATGGCACCAAAACGGCGGGGGTCGTGATAGCGTAAGCAGGTGCCATCATTGAAAATGATGTCAACGTGGTCGTGTTTGTTGGGAGCAGGGGTTTCGCCCTCGCTAAAAATGCGTAGGCTGCCACTCATGCCAAGATGGATGAGCAACACGCCTATGGGAAATTGTAGTAGGAGGTATTTGGCGCGGCGTGTGCATTGGATGAGGTTTTGTCCTTGCAGAATATCGGCAAGGTTGTGGTTGATGTCCCAACGCAGTTTGCTTTGGCGCACGATGGTTTGGCAAACGGTTTTGTCTGTAATGTGGGGTGCGATGCCGCGTAGGGTGGTTTCGACTTCGGGTAATTCTGGCATGGTAGGGTTTCTCGTAATGTGTTTAGGTCAGGATAAGGGGTTGTTGGCGATGGAGTTCGGCTAAGGCGTAGAGTATGGAGGCGGTGATGCCCCAAATGTGGTAATGCTGGTATGACAAAGCAGGCATGGGCAGGTGTTTGCCATGATGTTCAAAGGTTTGCCATTGGTAATGGGGGAGGTGTAAGGCAAAATTTAAGGGCACATAAAATACTTCTGCAACTTCGGCAGGATTGGGAATCAGGGTGGGTTCGTGTAGGCAAAAAGCAGGAATGGGGGAAACGGCATAGCCGCTGGGGGTGTAACACGGCATCATGGGGGCAAAGGTGTGCCAAATGGTGGGTGAAACGCCGATTTCTTCGTGTGCTTCGCGTAAGGCGGTGGCGGTTAGGTGGGCATCTTCTGGGTCGTGTCGACCGCCTGCAAAGGCGATTTGTCCTGTGTGGTGGCGTAAGGTGTCGGCACGGCGTGTGAGCAATAAGTGCCATTGTTGTTGGTGTGGCACAATGGCTAATAACACGGCAGCAGGACGATATTCGCCACCGTGTTGTAAGAGCCATTGATTGCGTTCTGCTAATAGGGGCAGTTCTAAATCGGATAAGGCTGTTAGAAAGGGAATGAGGCTGTGTGTGTTCATGCTTGGGATTATATATAAAACGGGTGGTTAGCCAAAACCCTTTCTGATGCAGGGGAAATTCAAGGAAAATAGCACATAAGAGAAGTGTATATGCTAAAGTAACGCTTTTTTATGATTCGTTGCCAATCTCAAGGAAGTCGAATGTCTGCTTGGAAAAAACGTTTAAATCCGATTGCTTATGCTTTATTGTTGCTGATGAGTCCTGTGTGGGCAAGCTCTAATGAAACTCAAGCCAATAGTGCTGCGGTGAGTCCGTATCAGGGCGAAGTGGAGCGCATGAGTGAACGGGAACAGCGTATGGCGATTGTTAAGCGTGCCAATGATATGTTTACTTTATTGGGGGCAGAAATTGCCTTGCAACAAGGTGATGCAGGCAGTGCATTGGTAACGTATATGGTGTTATTAGAACGCACTCGCGACCCTGAAGTGGCAGAACGCGCCATGGAAATGGCGATTAGTTTGGGCGCATTTGAACAAGCAGAAAGCATTTATCGCCGTTGGCGCGAAATTGAACCCACCGCAGGTCCTGCGCTCAAGCGCATCACATGGGCGCGTAATATGATTAGTGGCGACTTTGCCAATGCAGTATCGGGTTTTGACGAAGCGATTCATCATGCGAATGATGTACAAAAACGCCGTATTTTCTTATTGGTTGCCCAAACCTCCGTACAACAACCTGAATTAGCCAAATTGATGGCAGGGCAAGTGCATCAACGGGCAAAACAATATCGCGATATGCCCGAAGCCATGATAGCTGATGCCATTTTAAGCGCACTCAATAACGACAACACCGATGCCGTTCATGCTTTGCAACGTTTAGCTGAATTGGACAGCGAAATTCTACCGCCCACCCAATTAACCTTGCGCCTAATTGGACAACGTAAACCCGAAGTGTTAAACCAATTCTTTGCAGAAACCCAAACCGCAGAACTCTCTCCTATGTGGCGTGAACTGCAAGTTGAAAGCCTGATTCATGCAGGCAAAAACCAAGATGCCTATAATCTGTTGCAACAACTGTTAGCCAAACAGCCCGATGCCGATTTATACATTCAAGCCGCACTGTTAGCCGTTAATCAAAAGAAACCCTTAGACGAAGTATTAGCCTATTTAGCCAAAGCCGCTCAATATGGGACACAAGAACAACAAAGCCGCGCGGCAGTGATTGCCACCATGCGTTCGGCTGATGCGGCACAATATGCCCAAGCACGAGAATGGCTAGCCAAAATCCAAGATCCAGAATACCGTTTTGATAAAGCCGTTTTACAAGCCTCGTTAGATGCACAAGATGGGCAATGGCAAAACGCCTTAGCTGCCACCAAACGCGCCCGCAGTTTTACCAAACAACAAGGTCGTTTCTTTGGCGATGCCGAATTATTGCGTGTAGAACTGTTTATCATCAGCAAACAAAACAACCCCCAACAAGCCATACAAGAACTCACCCGTTTGCTGAATAAAGTATCCAAACAACCCGATAGCAATGACAAAATCAGCGATATTCTCTATCAACGCGGACTCATCTATGCCGACCGCCTACAACAACCCGAAAAAGCCATTGCCGATTTACAACGCTATGTACAACTCAATCCGGGGAGTGCCGATGGCATGAATGCCTTAGGCTATACCATGTTGTCTGCACCCAAAGCCGATATCGACACCGCATTCCGTTTAATACAAGCCGCGTTTCAACAAGACCCTGAATCGGCAGCCATCAACGACAGCATGGGTTGGGCATATTTCCGCAAAGGCGACATTCAAGCGGCACTGCCTTATTTAGAATACGCCTTCCGTGAACAACCCGACCCCGAAGTTGCGTCTCACTTAGGCGAAGTATTATGGAAACTGGGGCGACAAGAAGAAGCCAAAACCGTGTTCCAACAAGGCTTACAACAAAAAGAAGGTAACCTTAAACTCTTGCGCGATACCTTGCGCCGTTTAGGCATTACCATTAACCCCACTCCACCCAAAACCGCTCCCTAATACAGAAAACCCACCATGTTGAAATACCTATTGAGCGCAGGGGTCATTTTGAGCTTAAGCGCGTGCCACACCAGCCCACCCTCGCATCCACAGCCATGGCAAGCCCAACGCCCCCTTGCCGATTTTAATGCCGATGGACGCTTAGCCGTGAAAATCAACGACAAAGGCTCGTATGCCAACTTCGATTGGCAATACCAAAATGGCGTCCAAACCATAGACATCAACACCCCCCTAGGCAACACCTTAGGGCAACTGTGTCAAGACAGCCTAGGCGTGTTGGCAGTTAATAACCAAGGCGAACAATTTACCGCCTCAAGCGTGAGCGAATTAAGTGAGCAACTATTGGGCTATACCTTGCCTTTACAATACCTCAGCGTATGGGCGCACGGGCAATGGGTCAAAGACCTGCCTCATACCCTTTTACCCGATGGCAGCTTACAACAACAGGAATGGACGATTACGCGCACTACTCACCCCGATGGCACACCGCGTATCCTAGAACTCAACAGCAGCAAACTAAGCCTACGTTTAGTCTTTAATACCCTGCAACCCCTAGCCAATAGCCCCACCTCAGCCACCACCTGCGCCGCTCGGAACACCATATCATGACCATCCCACCTGCACACGCCCAAGCCTTTCTTGCTCCAGCCAAACTCAATCTTGACTTACGCATCATCGGTCGCCGTGCTGATGGCTATCACGAGCTGGAAACCATCTTTTGCCTCATCGGTTTATACGATACCGTTTACCTTGCGCCGCGCCCCGATGGTATGATTAAACTACATACCCCCATTGCAGGCGTTCCACCCGAACAAGACCTCAGCTATCGAGCTGCTTATGTATTACAACAACACAGCCAAACCCACCAAGGCGTGGATATTTGGCTCGAGAAAAACATCCCCATGGGAGGCGGTTTAGGTGGGGGCAGTTCTGATGCGGCAACCGTATTAATCGCCCTCAACCGCCTATGGCAATGCCAGCTTGACCGTACCAGCCTGATGCAACTGGGCATCACATTAGGCGCAGACGTTCCCTTCTTTATCTTTGGGCGCAACGCCTTTGCCCAAGGCATAGGCGAACAACTCAGCCCCGTCAACATACCCAAACAATGGTATGTGGTGGTAAAACCCAACGTTCATGTTAGCACTGCCGTAATTTTTTCACATAAAGACTTGACACGCGATTCCAAACCCACCATAATGCCCACTTTCCAAAACATACAGCCCTTTAGAAATGATATGCAAGCGGTCGTTTTGGAAGCCTATCCTGAAGTATTACAAGCCTATCAAACCTTACAATCATATGGTTCACCCTTAATGACAGGTTCAGGTGCTTGCTTATTTATCAGTTGTAAACAATTTCAGGAAGCACAAACAATTTACAACCAAGTTTCGCAAAAATATCAAACCTATTTAGTGGAAGGCTTATCACAGCATCCCTTGTTTGATAACTAAGTTTGAAGCGTTGGGGATTCGCCAAGTTGGTTAAGGCATCGGATTTTGATTCCGACATGCGTAGGTTCGAATCCTACATCCCCAGCCACCCTTAATTGGGGATTCGCCAAGTTGGTTAAGGCATCGGATTTTGATTCCGACATGCGTAGGT
>JBHADP010000016.1:0-30295 GCA_041855125.1 Neisseria sp.
ATCAACACTTGTCCTGTTGATAAACGTTAAAGCAAGCGATTCACACGAAAACACAGCGCAAGCTGTGTTTTTTATAGGAACCATCATGACACTACACACACTTTCGCCACGAGAAGTTCAGGAAAAACAACAGCAAGGCGCGGTATTAGTAGATATTCGTTCGCCAGATGAATATCGGCGTGAACATATTGCGGGTGCATTATTGCAACCGTTGCCCACGTTGCAAGCACACGGTTTACCCCCCGAAGCACAACAAGTTGAAACCTTAATATTTCATTGTAAATCAGGTTTTCGCACGCAACACGCTGCGTCATTATTGGCACAATTAGCCAGTAAACAAACGGTTTTTTTGATGGAAGGAGGCTTAGAGGCTTGGAAACAAGCAGGCTTGCCTACGGTGTTGAATCGCGCACAGCCTTTGGAAATCATGCGTCAAGTACAGATTGTGGCTGGGGGTTTGATTTTGCTGGGGACGGTATTGGGGTGGTTGCTATCGCCTGCGTTTTATGCCTTGTGTGCGTTTGTGGGTGCAGGTTTGATGGTGGCAGGCATCACAGGCTTTTGCGGTATGGCGCGTTTATTGGCTGTGATGCCGTGGAACAAAGTTAGTTGAGTCCTGCTAATTCGTTGTGCATCAGTTGTGCTAAGGTTTCGCGTTCGCGTATGGTGTGGACACTGTCGCCCGATACCCATACTTCTGCTGCACGTGGACGGGTGTTGTAATTACTTGCCATGCTAAAGGCATACGCTCCTGCGCTGTGTATAACCAAAACATCTCCTGCTTGAGCGGCGATTTCGCGGTTTTGTGCCAAAAAATCGCCTGTTTCACAAATCGGTCCTACAATATCGGCAATGAAGGGGGCAATAGGGCTGTTTTCAGCGTTGGTGATGTGGTGATAGGCTTGATATAAGGCAGGGCGCATTAAATCGTTCATGGCGGCATCAACAATTACAAATTGTTTGTCTTCGTTTTGTTTCACATATTCCACGCGGGTTAATAAGAAACCTGCATTGCCCACTAAGCTGCGCCCCGGTTCTAAGATTAGGCTCAAGGGGCGTTCGCCAATTAATTGATGCACGGCTTGGGCATAGGCGGCTAAGTCGGGCACATCTTCATCGCGATAGACAATGCCTGCACCGCCTCCTAAATCAAGGTGTTCTAAATGAATGCCTTGTGCAGTGAGGCGGTCTATCAACAGTAATAAGCGTTCACAGGCTTCAATAAGGGGTTCGAGCTTAATCAGTTGTGAACCAATATGGCAATCAATGCCCACGATTTGTAGATGGGGCAAGGTGGCAGCATGATGATAAGCAGCTTCAGCATCGCTCATGGCAATACCAAATTTGTTGGCTTTTAAACCTGTTGAAATATAAGGATGGGTTTGGGCATCTACATCGGGGTTGATGCGTAAGGAAATGGGGGCGCGTACGCCTAAACGGGCAGCAACTTCATTGATGCGTTCCAGTTCGGGCAAGGATTCAACGTTAAAGCATTTAATGCCTTGTTGAAGGGCGTATTCAATTTCGGCAACGCTTTTGCCCACGCCTGAAAAAATGGTTTTGCTGGCATCGCCGCCTGCTGCCAACACTCGCGCCAGTTCACCACCCGATACAATATCAAAACCACAACCCAAGCGGGCAAAATGGCGAATGATGCTTAAATTGCTATTGGCTTTGACGGCATAACAAATCAGGGGATTGAGCGTAGAAAAAGCGGTTTGATAATCGGTAAAGGCTTGGTTTAAGGCTTGTTGGCTATACACATATAAGGGTGTGCCAAATTGGTTGGCTAAATCGGTAAAGCGAATGTTTTCGCAATAAAGAGTCATTATTTATCTTTCTGTGGAGTGGGTGAAGGTGTGGTGGTGGGGGCGGTGGTCGGTTGGAGACCGAGCCCTGTTTGTATCACACCAAAACGGGCTTTATCGCCTTCTTTGGGTAGGTATAAATCGCCTTTGAAACCGCAAGCGCTTAGAAAGCAAGCAGCCAGCGTGAGCGGCAATAAATGTTTGTTCATGGTATTTTTGCAAAGTCTGTGGCAAGATGCGCTATCTTAAACAAAAATGATGTGATGCACAAAACCATGATGACTGAAAGTGAATTTTTACAGCATTCCGACCAATTATTTGCTTATATTGAAGACCAAATTGATGAATGGGGCTTGGATTGTGATTGTTTATTGAGCGGCAATGTTTTAACGCTAGAAGCCGATGATGGCACGCAAATTATTGTGAACCGCCACACTCCGAATCAAGAATTATGGATTGCAGCCAAAAGCGGTGGTTATCATTTTGCACAACACGATGGCAAATGGTTGGCAACGCGCGATAGCCGTGAATTTTTTGCGGTGTTGAGTGAAGTTTTAAGCGAGATGAGTGGCGAAACAGTCAATATTGCCCCGTTTACTGCCTAAATGAAATGTCCCCCTAGCACAGGGGGAAACATGGATTACATGAATGGTAGGAATAAAGCGATGGCAATGATGATGAGGCAAACCATGATAATGAGACCAACAGTTTGCTTGGGACGCTTGTGAGCCTGACTGGATTGACCCTGACCATATTTTTCAGCAATCGCCTGTTTCACAGGCGTTTTTTTACGACGAGTGCTGGGGGCATTGTTGGTGGGGGTGGGTGGCGTGGCTGAAACAACTTGCTTGAGAGCAGGAGATGTTTCAGACACAGCGAATGCAGAAATATCAGGAGTGGGGATATTGTGTGTGTGTTGTGGTGAGGCAGCGAAAAACTCGGGCTGTTCTTGTCGCAACTTGGCGTCATAACGCGCCCGTACATCGGGTTTGAGCAACCATTCTTGTACTGCCCTAATCACTTTCGGCTCAAGGCTGCCTGTGGCTTGCGCGTGTTGCAATACCGCTTGAATCATCGCGGTATCGGCATGAGGGGGCAGATTCAATAATTGGTATAGATTAACCATTGTTTTCCTTAAATTCTTTCAATTATCCCTACGCCAATGGCATCAGGACCGATGTGTGCGCCAACCACTGGCGAGATGGGAAAACCTGTGAGGGTGAACCCTGTTTTTTGTTGTAAACGTTGGGCAAATTGCGCATAGAGTTCAGCATTGCCACCATATAAGCCATAAATTTGTAGCGGCTGACTGTGTGCTGTTCTTTCTAAGACTTGTTTAATTAAAGCATCAAATGTGTTTTCCGCGCCACAAGCAATGCCAATACGCGATAAACTGCCATTGTGAAAACGCAAAATGGGTTTTAAATGCAGCCAATCGGCAACAATTTTTTCCGTTCGATTCAAACGACCATTTTGATGTAAATATTTTAAACTGTGCACGCTAAAGAAAATATTAACTTGAGTTTTCAATTTTTCTAAATATTGCACAATGTCTTCAGGCATCATGCCTTCTTGTAATAAACGGATGGCTTCTTGAGCGAAAAAGCCTTCAGGCATACACACGCTGCCCGTATCCACCAAATACACGCGCAAATTGCAATCCATTTTGATAACAGCATGCCGAATAATATCAGGTGTGTCGCTGAGCGTGTGGCTGAGGGTGGTAACAATCACTTCTTGATAGCCTGCGGCTTCCAATTCGCGAAACAATGCAATCACATCTTCTTCATTGGGAGGAGAGGTGGCAACTTGGGCTTCGGAATGCAGTGAGAGCTGTTCATAAAAATCAGCAGATTGTAGTTCCACTCCATCAATAAAAGTGGCTTGATTAAGATGCACATATAAAGGCAATAGGCGCAACATAGGGTGGTGGGGTGCCAGCATATCCAGTGAACTGGTAGATAAGGCAACCACCGCGCAATGCGATACGATTTGAAAATCTGACACGGTTTATTCTCTAAAAAAAGTAGTTGAGTGTTGTCCCTTTAACAAGCCGTAATGAATGTGTGGAAATCGTGTGATTCCGAGTCGTTTTAATTTAACAACATTTTACACATTTAAATGATTTTTGTGTTAATAAATAGCCATAAATCGATGGTTTTAAGCAGGTTTAATCATGGCGGAATGAATGTGTTTTAAAAATGCCAACGCAAAAGCAACTGCTTGACGGCGTACCTCATCGCGGTTGCCATCAAATTGACGGCAATGGGCATAAATCCGTTTTTTGGTTGCCACCCCAAACCAAACCGTGCCGACTGGTTTGTCATCGCTGCCCCCATCAGGCCCCGCAATGCCTGAAATGCTGACTGCCAAATCGGCTTTCGATGCCATTAATGCACCCAATGCCATTTCGCGCACCGTCTCTTCACTCACCGCACCATAATGACGCAGCGTTTCGGGGGCAACTTTGAGTAATTGCTGTTTGGATTCATTGCTATACGTTACAAAACCCATTTTAAACCAAGCGGAGCTGCCTGCTAAACGGGTCAATTCGGCTGCCAATAACCCCCCTGTACAAGATTCCGCACAAGAAACGCTGTGCCCTGCGGCAGATAATTGGGCGGTGAGCGTGCGTAAAGTTTCCATCATGATTCAGTTTCCCAAGTAAGTTTGAACATACCTTATGATTGATTTAATAAACGGTATTGAATCCGAATAAACACATCCAATACCGTTTGTTGAATTTCTAAGCGTTTGGCTAAGGGTGAAGCAAAACGCACCACAATATGATAAACCTTGTCATCATGTGGCACACGGCTCACACGCGGAAAAGCGGCAGGCGTGATAAATAATTTGTGCATTTGGACTTCTTCAAAATGGCGTTCAATATCAGGCAAATAAGGCGAACAGGCTTGATACAACACTTTTTCCAATTCAGGCACAATCGCATCAGAATCCAAATGAATAGGCACAGGAATGTCTAAAGTATGCACCACATATTGCCCCAACACATTATCACGTTCAACCGAATGGGATAGCAGCAAACTATTGGGGAAAGATAAGGTTTTACCTGATAATTGTCCCACCAAATCATGTGGGCCAATCTGCATCATTAAAGTGTTAAACAAATTAATATCAACCACACGCCCGCGTATATCGTTCACCTTAATATAATCGCCTACCACATATTGCTGCGTTGAAAAGCGCAACAAACTGCCCAGTAAGCACATAATCAATTCTTTGGTTGCCAACACGGTGGCGGCTGCCATCGCAACCATAGATAGGGCAAACGTTTGGATTTGCACCGCCCACACGCTAAACAAACCCAATACACACACCACCAAAGTAACATTGCGACTGGTTACTTTCCAACGGCGTTTTTCTTCAATTTCCAAATCAGGGTGGCGTTGAAAATGCCAATGTACCACCAAGCCGCGAATGAATAATGCCGCCAATATCCATAATGCTGAATACAATACTTCAAGGCGAATCGGTATTTGCCAATTTTGCCAGCTTTCCCACCAAGCCATTTTTCTAAACCTTTCACATCTCCAACAAGGCGTTTTTCCACATCCGCCATCATACCACTACTGACGATAATAAATTAAGCAAGTTAAGCATTTATAATAGCGGTTTTATGGGGAAATCCATGATGTTGGAAATCATTTATCAAGATGCCGATTGTGTGGTGGTCAATAAGCCTGCGGGAATGCTGGTGCATCGCAGTTGGCTCGATAGGCACGAAACGCAATTTGTGATGCAAACCCTGCGCGACCAAATTGGGCAACACGTTTACCCTGTTCACCGTCTCGACCGTCCTACTTCAGGCGCATTATTGTTTGCACTCAGCAGCGCCGCCGCCCATGAATTTAGTTTGCAATTTGAGCAACAACACGTCCACAAAACCTATTGGGCGGTGGTGCGTGGCACATTAACAGGCAGTGGACGCATTGATTATCCATTAAAAGAAGTGTTGGATAAAATTGCGGATAAACACGTTTCCCCCGATAAAGCCGCCCAATCTGCCATTACAGATTGGCTGAGTTTGGCAACCACTGAGCAGCCCTTTCAATCTACGCCACGTTATCCCACTTCACGCTATTCATGGCTACAACTCACCCCGCATACAGGGCGTAAACACCAGCTTCGTCGCCATTTAAAACATATTTTTCACCCCATTGTGGGCGACACCAATTATGGCGATTTACGCCAAAACCATGCCATTGCCCAACATATTGGCGTCAAACGGTTGATGTTACACGCGCGCAGTTTGCAATTTCGCACCTTGAGCAATGCCCAACAGATTACCGTTGAAGCCCAAGTTGATGCGGCGTGGCAGCAGTTGGCAGATGCGTTTGCATGGCAAATATCTGCTGAGTTGAACTACAATTTAGGGAAACACAGAGATTAGGAACACACCATGTTGATTTTACTTGACCAAGATGGCGTATTAGCTGATTTTGAGCGCGGTGTACATGAAGGTTGGCGCCAACAATATGGCGGTGAAGCGCCTATCGCTGCCCAACGCCAACATTTCTATATTCGTGATGATACACCGCCCGAATATCATGAACAGCTACAAGCCTTATACACTCGCGCAGGTTTCTTTGAACATTTGCCTCCCAAAGCAGGCGCGATTGAAGCGGCGCATGCTTTAGTGGCTGCAGGGCATGATGTGCGCATTTGTACTGCGCCAATTAATCAATATCGCAACTGTGTGGCAGAAAAAATCGCATGGGCGGAACATCATTTGGGGGCAGAATGGTTGCATCGCATCATCATCACTAAAGATAAAACATGGGTACGTGGTGATATTTTGATTGATGATAAACCCATTATTAGTGGCAGTTTAGCGCCCACTTGGCAGCATTGGCTCTATGATGCGCCTTATAACCGCTATCTGACCCATGCCAAGCGTGTGGAATGGACGCAACCTGCTACATGGCACACGTTATTATCGCCAACGCCCTAAAGTGATGCGGTCTAGCTGAGCTAAATCAGTAAGCGTGGCGATGTCTTGCCAAGCGTGTTGGGCAAAAATATCGCGCACGGCAGCACCTTGTTGATAACCATGTTCCACCAATAACCAACCCTGTGGTTTGATAAACGCGGCTGCGCCTGCAGCTAATTGCCGAATACAGCTTAAACCATCGGCAAAATCAGTTAAGGCGTGGGGCGGTTCAAAACGCAAATCGCCTTGCTGTAAATGCACATCATCGGCTTCAATATAAGGCGGATTGGACACAATCACATCAAAATCATGTGGCAACACAGCTTGATTCACAGCAAACCATGAACCGCACGCAAATGTGATATTGTGGGTGTTTAAAGTGTGTGCATTGTGTTGGGCAACGGTTAAGGCTTCCGCGCTGATGTCGCTGGCAAACACTTGGCAATCAGGACGTTCGCAAGCCAAAGTAATGCCTATTGCGCCACTGCCTGTCCCCAAATCCCAAACCTTGCCATTGGCAGGTAAACGTGCTAACACGGCTTCCACTAAATGTTCGGTTTCAGGGCGTGGGATTAAGGTGGCAGGCGTGGTATGAAACCAGCGTCCGTAAAATTCGCGTCCCTCTAATAAATACGCCATCGGCTCGCCTGCTAAACGGCGTTGGCTTAAATCGTGTAATTGGGCGATTTGAGCGGCGGTAAGGGGCAGGTGGTCGTGGGTGATTAATTGGGCGCGGGTGTAGCCCGTAATGTGCTGCAAGAGCATACGGGCTTCTAAACGCGCTAAGGGGCTGTGAGCAAGAAAATCAGCAGGGGTCATGCTTCGCTAACAATCTCACGCGGGAAGGTTTTTTCACAATAATGGCATTTGAGCTTGGTTTGTCCGTTGGTGGGGCGTACATAAAAGCGGCTTTTGACGGGTTCATGCAAGCTGGCACAATTAGGATTAGGGCAACGGAACACTTCGCTGATGGTGTCGGGCAAGGTGAGCGGTAGTTTATTGACCACGTTAAAGTTTTCAATAATGTTTACCGTTGCATGGGGAGCGAATAATGCCAAACGATTGGCAGCCGCTTCATCAAACACCACTTCTTTGATTTTAATGATGTCTTTGCAACCGTGGGTTTTGCTGGGCAAATTAAAGCCCACGGTAACCGCGTTGCCATAATGTAATAATTTAAACTGGCGCAAAATGGTTAAACCCAAGCCCGCAGGAATATGGTCAATCACCGTGCCGTTTTCAATGGCTTCTACGCTTAATTGTTTGCCACTCATGTTACACCTCTTCATTTAAGATTAAAGACAAAATCGCCATGCGTGCATACACGCCATTGTTGCCTTGTTGGAAATAATAAGCATAAGGGGTGTCATCAACATTGGGGTGGATTTCATCTACACGCGGCAGGGGATGCAACACGCGGAAATGGTCTTGGGCATGGGTGAGCATAGAGGCATCTA
Organism: Neisseria sp.; assembly: GCA_041855125.1. Lineage (GTDB taxonomy): Bacteria > Pseudomonadota > Gammaproteobacteria > Burkholderiales > Neisseriaceae > Neisseria. Next base: position 8,217 of record JBHADP010000016.1, read on the forward strand.
AGTTGAATTTGCCTTGGATTTTGGCAAACTCTTGCTCGTCAAAGCGTTCACGTTGTACGCGCGTCATGTATAAAACATCCGCCCATGCAACGGCATCTTCTAAGCTGGGCAAGGTTTGATAGGCGCAGCCTGCTTCGTCTAATTCTTCGGTGATGTAGTCGGGCATGGCTAAGCTGGGGGGCGAAACGAAAGCAAATTCGCAGCCCCAACGTTTGAGTGCTTGTGCCAAAGAGTGAACGGTACGACCGTATTTTAAATCGCCTGCCATGGCAATTTTTAAGCCTTGTAACGTGCCTTGGGTTTCATAAATGGTAACAAGGTCGAGCAAGGTTTGGCTGGGGTGTTGATTGGTGCCATCGCCTGCATTAATCACAGGTACGCTCGAAAATTCGGCTAACACGCGCGCCGCGCCATCTTGTGGGTGGCGTTGGATAATGGCATCGGTGTAGCAACTGATGATGCGAGCGGTATCGGCAAGGGTTTCGCCTTTTTTTGCGCTGGTGTTGGCACCATCGGCAAAGCCTATCACTTGTCCGCCCAAGCGTTGCACGGCGGTTTCAAATGATAAACGGGTGCGGGTTGAAGGCTCAAAAAAGCAGGAAGCAATCAGCTTTCCTGCTAATAAATCGTTGCGTGGTTCGGCTTTCAACTTTAATGCCGTATGCAATAATAATTCAAGCTGTTCGGTGCTTAAATCGGAAATGGAAATCAGATTTTGGCGGTAGAGTAGATTGGGCATAAACATCTTCCTAAGCAAGATAAGCAAAGCATATTTATTATCGCACGTTCGGCGTTTCAAACAAAGCCAATCACTAAGGAAGTCATGCTAATGGATTTGCCCACAATCTCTTCGTTGAAAAACTCAATCGCTTCTCGTTCGCCACGCAATGCCAAGGCATACAATAAAGGCCAAAAATGTTCATAAGTGGGAATCGCCATTTTCATGGCACGGGAATAGTTTTTCTCATCCAACAAATTATCATAGCGGCGAGCTTTAATCCATTTATTGACCAATTCGTGTGTGAGTTCTGCCCATGTATAGGCTTGTCCTGTGGCAGCAGGATTTTGCCAATCACATAATTGCGTGTTATGCACAATATTGCCGCTGCCCACAATCAATACGCCTTCTTGTCGCAAAGGGGCTAATTGTTTGGCTAATTCAAAATGTTGTCGGGCATTTAAATTGCGGTCTAAGCTCATTTGTACCACAGGAATATCGGCATCAGGAAACATGTGTCGCAGCACCGACCATGCACCATGGTCTAAACCCCAATCGTAATCCAGTTGCACCGTATCGCCCAATAAACCTTGTATTCTTTTTGCCAAGGTGGGATTACCCTCAACGGGATAACGTACATTAAAAAGTTCGCGCGGAAAGCCAGCAAAATCATGAAGGGTACGCGGCTCTTCCATTGCCGTTACCCGTGTACCATTGGTGAGCCAATGGGCAGAAATGCACAGAATAGACTGAATCTCATCATCAAATTCGTCTCGCAAATCTTCGCCCATATTGTGCCATTCTTCCGCGTATGGCGAACGCCCTATTGCATTCATTGGGCTACCATGCCCAAGAAACAAAACAGGAAGTTTCATTGTGTATCCTTTAGGTGTGAAACCGTTTATTAAGATACCCCAGATGTGTTATCAATTTTTTTGTGTTATACAACCAATAGAGTGAAATATCGGTTACGCATAGTGTAAACGTTAAATATTGAAAAAGCAAAAACGGACGGTATTATACCGCCCGTTGCTATTTACTTATTCATTAATAATTAATCAAAGACATCACGAATCTTACCAAAAAATGATTTTTGACGCGGTGTTTGCGAGCGGTCTAAACCTGTTGCGATTTTATCAAATTCTTCCAACAATTCTTTTTGGCGGTCGGTAAGATTAACAGGTGTTTCCACTAATACATGGCAATATAAATCGCCCACCGCGCTAGAACGCAGGGATTTAATGCCTTTGCCTTTCACACGCATACGGCGACCTGTTTGCGTTTCTTTGGGAATATTCAGTTTCACTTTGCCATCTAAAGTAGGCACTTCCACATCGCCCCCCAAGGCAGCAGTTGTAAAACTAATAGGCAGTTCACAATGCAAATCTAAACCATTGCGCTCAAAAATTTTATGTGCTTTTACATGAACCACAACGTATAAATCACCTGCGGGCGCACCGTTTCGACCGGGTTCGCCTTCGCCTGATAAGCGGATACGTTGTCCATCGTCAATACCAGCAGGGATATTCACTTCAACGGTTTTGCTGGTTTTCACGCGACCTTCGCCACGGCATTTGTGGCAAGGCTCTTTAATTTCTTTGCCGCTACCATGACAAGTGGGGCAAGTTTGCTGCATTTGAAAAATGGCTTGGCGCACATGAATGGTGCCTGAGCCATGACAGGTAGAACAGGTGGTGGCGCTGGTGCCGGGTTTGGCACCTGAACCATGACACACATCACAGTCTTCATAAGTTGGAATGGTGATGCGTTTTTTTAAGCCAGCCGCCGCTTCTTCTAGGGTGATTTCAATGCTGTATTGTAGGTCGGCACCTTGATAGCTTTGCTGACGCGCACCGCCACCGCCGCCACCAAACATTTGGCTAAAGATGTCGCCAAAGTCAAAGCCTTGTGCGCCACCAAAGCCACCGCCAAAACCTCCAAATCCGCCTGCACCCATATTGGGGTCAACGCCTGCATGACCATATTGGTCGTAGGCGGCGCGTTTTTCTTTGTCAGACAAGATGTCGTAGGCTTTTTGCGCTTCTTTGAATTTTTCTTCGGCTTCTTTGTTGTCGGGATTGCGGTCGGGGTGGTATTTCATCGCCAATTTGCGGTAGGCTTTTTTGATTTCGTCCTCGCTGGCACTGCGGGCAACGCCCAATATTTCGTAAAAATCTTTGTTGCTCATATTCTCTTAGCATAGTGGAATGAAGGATAGCCTGCAAATGGGGATGAGGAAGGCAAAATTCAAGCGCTTTGCCATTGTGCCATGATGGCTCGCAGTTGGTCGGGGTGTTCATGACCGTTGTCGATGGCAGTTTGCAGCCAACTACAGGCGGCGGCAGTGTTTTGGGGCACACCTAAACCGCGATGACATAAGCAGGCGATGTTGTATTGGGCGATGGTGTCGCCTTGATGCGCTGCTTGTAAAAACCAATAGGCGGCTTGGCGATGGTTGGCAGCAACGCCTTGTCCGTTGTAATACATCATGCCTAAATTGGTTTGTGCTTTGGCATGACCGCTGCTGGCTGCTAGGTTGTAAAACATGATGGCGCTGGCGTAATCTTGTGGGCAACCGATGCCATAATGGTGGGCAAAACCTGCTTGGTAGTTGCGTTCGGCTGTGCGATGGTATTCGATGTGTTCGGTGCTGTATTCGCTGTGGTTGGTGTGTTGGAGGGCATCGGCTAGTAGGAGTTTGTGGCGTGCGGTTAGGTCGCCATGTTTGGCAGCGCGTTCGTAATAGCGGCGGGCTTTTTGGGGGGAAGCGGGTATGCCTAAGCCATATTGGTAGATGTCGCCTAATAGGCGCAGGGCTTCAGGGTGGTTATGACGCGCGGCTTGTAGGGCATAGAAGGCGGCTTGTTTGTAATCGCGTTCTAGGTGTATGCCTATCATGTATTGGTGGGCAAGCAGGGCGCGTGCATCGTTGTCATGGCGGCGCACGGCTTTGTTGAGCCATTTGATGGCTTCTTCGGGGGCAGCTTCGATGTGTTTGCCTTCAAGCAGGAGTTTGGCAAGGGCGGTTTGGGCAGGGGCAATGTTGGCTTTGGCGGCAATGCGGAGGTGATAGAGGGCTTGGGTGTCGTTTTGTGCTACGCCTTGCCCATAGAGAAATTGGTTGGCAAGCTGCCAATGGGCATACACCATGCCTTGTGCAGCTGCTTGTTGGTAGAGCATGTGGGCGGTGGGTAAATCGGGGGTTTGTCCGTTTTGGTGATGTTGGGCGAGAAACAGTTGGGCGTGAGGGTGATGGCGTTCGGCTGCTTTTTGCGCCCATATCACCGCTCGGGAATCGCCATGTTCGGCATAATAGTGCATCAGGCGGATTTGGGCATCTAAATAGCCTTCTTCTGCAAGCTGAAGGTAAATAGGCACGATGTCATCTTCATGAATGCCGTTGCCCTCGCGCAATAAGGCGAGATTGTAGCGAGCGGTTTGATGACCATTATCAGCCGCTACTTTGAGCCAATAAGTGGCTTGAACATGATTGGGTTCGGTTCCCATGCCATAGAGAATACAGCCACCCAGTTGAAAAGCGGCTTCGGCATGCCCTGCTGCAGCCGCGTTCTGCAAAAAAGGCAATGCTGCGGCATAAGCAGGCGGATTGCTCTTGAGAAACAGTTGAGCTTGTTGAAATTGGGATTCTGCGCTTTCAGTCATGATATGGATAGTAAGTGTAATGTGGGGGATTATTATGCTTCTTTATTGGGCAGCTATTGTAACGGAATATGGTGGGGGAATACATAGCTAAACCGTATTTGTTGATAATTACTGCAGTAATTAAACATCAGCTTGCTATAATAACCGACTATTTGATGGAAAAGGAAACCTTAAATGAGCGCACTCAACGATATTTTGCAATTTAATAAAGAATTTGTGGAATCGGGTGAATATGCCCAATTTTTCACCAATAAATACCCCGAACGAGGATTGGCAATTTTATCGTGTATGGATGCGCGTATGGTGGAATTGTTGCCTAGAGCCTTGGGTTTAAAGAATGGCGATGCCAAATTGATTAAAAACGCAGGGGCATTGGTGAGCCATCCTTGGGGATCGGTGATGCGTAGCTTATTGGTGGCGGTGTTTGAATTAAAAGTAACCGAAATCATGGTGGTGGCGCATTATGATTGTGGTATGCGCGGTTTGAGTGCCGATGGTTTTTTACAACACGCCAATGAATATGGCATTCCTGAAGACCGCATTACCACGCTGCGTAATGCAGGTATCGACTTAGACGGTTGGCTCAAAGGCTTTACCGATGTGGAAGACAGCGTGCGCCATACCGTGAGCTTGATTCGCCGTCATCCCCTGATGCCCGATAACGTTGCCATTCATGGCTTAGTGATACACCCTGCCACAGGCAAGCTTACCTTAGTGGTAGACGGTAAAACCGAATGTGCGGTGTAAAACATGATGAATAAACTGGGCTTATTTGGGGGAACATTTGACCCCATTCATCAGGGGCATTTACATATTGCCCGCGCCTTTGCCGATGAATTGCAACTGGACACCGTCATTTTTTTGCCCGCAGGCGACCCTTATCATAAAAACACCTTGCAAGCCTCTGCCCATCATCGCATTGCCATGATTGAACGAGCCATTGCCGATGACAGCCGTTTTGCAGTCAGCGATTGCGATGTGGTGCGACAAGGAGCCACCTATACTTTCGACACCATTCAGATTTTCCGCCAACAGTTTCCCAACACACAGCTTTATTGGCTATTGGGTATGGACAGCTTATTGCAACTGCACACATGGAAGCGTTGGCAAACCTTGGTGCAGCAAACGCATATTGCCGTGGCGGCACGTCCGAATGAAAGCCTTGCCCAAGCACCGCGTGAATTACACGCATGGCTCGGGCAAGCCTTACAAAATGGCAGCTTGCATTTACTCCAAGCGCCACTTTGCCCCATCAGCTCCAGCGAAGTACGCCGCCAATTAAAGCAACAACATCATGTAGATGAGCATTTATTGCCGCGCCAAGTGCTTCAATACATTAAACAACATCACTTATATTAAGAACAACAGGTATAATCCCATTTAAAATGTTTCAATCTATCACGTTTCCCTGATGGTGCAAACATGATATCTCATTCAAAAGGAATCCAATGTTTCAACACACAGGACGACACATAAAGCGTCGCCCTATGTGTTGCCCTGAAACAGAAGGGGTTACGCCCCTCCTGTTTGAATTATCCGCTATCAATGGCGGAGTTTCAATCGAAAAGGAACAATGATGAATCAACAAGAATTACAAGATTTGCAAAAAATGGTCGATGTGGCGGTGAATGCTTTAGAAGACATCAAAGCCAAAGACATCACCGTATTAGACACCCAAGCCAAAACCTCTTTATTTGCCCGCATGATTATTGCCAGTGGCGACAGCACACGCCAAGTGAAAGCCTTGGTCAATAATGTGGCGGTGGAACTCAAAGCAGCAGGTTTTGAAGTATTGAGCAGCGAAGGGCAAGACAGTGGCGAATGGGCGTTGGTCGATGCAGGCGATTTGGTGGTGCATGTGATGCTGCCTGCGGTGCGCGATTTTTACGATATTGAAGCCTTATGGGGTGGCGAGAAGCCCAGTTTCCATGCAGGGGCAAGTAAACCATGGCATGCGGCGGATAATTAAATCACATCTAATAAACAAGGGTCTGTGAGAACACAGACCCTTTTTGATTTTATTACGTTTCTGCCACGCTGCCATCATCAAATACCAGCGTTTTTTCCGTCCAGCGCAAGGCGGCTAAACGAAAACGCGAGTGTTCGGGCGCAACAGCAACTTGGGCTTGGCGGTCGCGCCAACGCGCCCCCACCGAATAGTCTATACAAAATACATTGCGTTTTGCGCCTAGCCAAGCATTATTGGCACCATGAAATAGAAAGGTGTCGCGTAGGGGGTCGTTGGCATCTTCGGGATACCAATGTCGCCAATAATGCCCCACCACCACTGCCACTTCGTCTTGATAGTCTTCCCACCAACGGCAACGCCCTGTAAATCGCCAACGCCCGCCTGCGTAAAACGGTTTATCCACGATTTTTTCGGTGCCACTCGTCAGCGCACGAATCGGGTGAGCGCGACTGCGTTCCCATTCAAAACGGGCAATGGCATGCATAAAGTCGGGTGGGGTGTGGGCATCGCTTAAGGCATCAAAATGTTGTTGCTCTTCTGCCAGATAGTCAGCATACCAATCGGCATGGTGTAAACGCTGTTTGAGTTCACTGTCCCATTGCTGGTAGGCGGTGATGATGCCATGGGTTTGCGTGATGCTCAGTTGTGCTAAGGCTTCGGGCAACCACGCAGCATGCACAATCCGCACGTCTTCTCGCTGCAACACCAATGGCATGGTGGATAACCACGCGATTAAATCGGCTTTTTCGCTTTCAGGCATCCTCTGCCATGGGGCATAGTGTGTTTCTTGGGCTAAACGTTCATCAAAAAACCAACCTGAACCGTCTTTGGCTTCGCCCACCAAGAGATTTAATTCATGATTGCCCAACACCATTAAGGCATAGCCTGCATCATAAGCCTGTTTAAACCATGCCAATACCGCAGGGCTATCAGGGCCTCGGTCGCATAAATCGCCCACAAACACCAATGTGCGCCCTTCGGGGTGATAGCCTGTGGCATCGTAGCCTAAATGGTGTAACAAGGCTTGTAGGGCGGTAAATTCGCCATGAACATCGCCAATAATGTCTAAAGGGGTGTTGGGCAGGGTTTGAATGGCTTGGTAGGTCAAAAGCGGGTTTCCTTAGGGTTTAAACAATAACGTGTTTGCCGTAGCTTTCCATGATTTGTTGGATACGGGCAACGGTTTCTTTAGCAGGTGGACGTGTGTCTTTGAGTTGGTATTCATCGCCGCATAATGCCCATTTGTGTGCGCCTAATTCGTGATAAGGCAGCAATTCTACGGTGTCGATATTGTGCATGGGTGCGATAAATTCGCCTAATAAATGGGCGGAGTGTTCATCGTCGGTGTGGTTCGGCACAATCACATAACGCACACGAGTGGGCTGTTGGCGTTCTGCCAAATAGCGGGCAAAGGCGAGGGTTTTGGTGTTGGGAATGCCCACCAGTTTTTTGTGTTTATCAGGGTCGAGCTGTTTTAAGTCTAACATGACTAAATTAGTATGGTCGAGCAAGCTGTCTAGCACTTTGTCGTAATGCAAGGCATAGCCATTGGTGTCTAAACAGGTGTGAATATTGTGTTCACGGCAAGCGGTAAACCAGTCGTTGATAAATTCGTATTGCAATAGAGGTTCGCCCCCTGTGGCGGTAACGCCTCCGCCTGTGGCGCGAAAGTAATGGCGATATTGCAACACTTGTTTCATCACTTGTTCAACGGTGAGTTCTTGGCATTTATCGGTGTGCATATCCCAAGTATCGCGGTTGTGGCAATACAGGCAGCGCATCAAGCAGCCTTGCATAAATAAAACATAGCGTAAACCCGGCCCATCAACTGTGCCACAGGTTTCAATGGAATGAATCAAACCTGTGCCGTGATAATGACGATGGGGCGTGGTATCGGTGTGAACGGGAATGGGTATTTCGGTCATGATATGTTGTGTTCGTAGAGTGTAGGAAAAAAGTGCCATAGTTTCCTACGGCACTTGAGTTGATTATAAGAGTTTTATGTGAAGCGTGTGGTTATTGGTTTACATACTTGCCGTAAAGGTGCGGGTAATCACGTCTTGCTGTTGCTCTTTGGTTAAAGAGTTGAAACGCACGGCATAGCCCGATACACGAATAGTAAGCTGTGGATATTTTTCGGGGTGTTCCATGGCATCTAACAGCATTTCGCGGTTTAACACATTCACATTCAAATGCTGACCGCCTTCTACGGCGTTTTCGTGATGGAAATAGCCATCCATCATACCCGCTAAATTGCGTTCGCGGCTTTTCTCGTCTTTACCCAAAGCATTGGGGATAATGGAGAAGGTGTAAGAAATGCCGTCTTTCGCATATTCAAAAGGCAGTTTGGCAACAGAGCTTAATGACGCTACTGCACCATTCACATCACGTCCGTGCATGGGGTTGGCACCCGGCCCAAAGGGTTCACCTGCACGGCGACCGTCGGGTGTATTACCTGTTTTTTTGCCATAGACCACGTTAGATGTGATGGTTAATACCGATTGGGTAGGAATGGCGTTGCGATAAGTGGGATGTTGTGCCACTTTTTTCATAAAGCGTTCTACTAAATCGCAGGCGATATTATCTACGCGGTCGTCATTATTACCGAATTGTGGGTATTCGCCTTCAATTTCAAAGTCAATGGCGATGTTGTTTTCATCACGAATCGGTTTCACTTTGGCGTATTTAATGGCAGACAAGGAATCAGCAGCAACAGATAAACCTGCAATACCACAAGCCATGGTGCGTTTCACATCGCGGTCGTGCAATGCCATCAACGCGGCTTCGTAAGCATATTTATCGTGCATGTAATGGATACAGTTGAGCGCGGTAACGTATTGGGTGGCGAGCCAATCCATAAAGTTGTCCATTTTCGCCATCACGGTATCAAAGTCTAAAACTTCATCTAAAATCGGCTCAGTTTTAGGGCCCACTTGGTCTTTGGATTTTTCATCTACACCGCCATTGATTGCGTATAACAAGGTTTTCGCCAAGTTGGCACGCGCACCAAAGAATTGCATGTGTTTGCCCACCACCATGGGGCTAACACAACAGGCAATGGCGTAATCATCGCTGTTGAAGTCGGGGCGCATTAAATCATCATTTTCATATTGAATAGATGAGGTGTCGATAGACACACGGGCGCAGAAGTGTTTGAAGCCTTCGGGCAAACTTTCCGACCACAATACGGTGATATTAGGCTCAGGCGATGGACCCATATTGTAGAGGGTGTGTAAGAAGCGGAAGCTGTTTTTGGTAACTAAGGTACGACCATCTAAGCCCATGCCACCAATGGATTCGGTTGCCCAAATGGGGTCGCCAGAGAATAATTGGTCGTATTCAGGGGTACGCAAGAAACGCACCATACGCAATTTCATCACTAAGTGGTCGATTAATTCTTGTGCTTCTTGCTCGGTAATCACGCCATTTTGTAAATCGCGTTCAATATAAATGTCTAAGAAAGAAGACACGCGACCAAAGCTCATGGCAGCGCCGTTTTGTGATTTCACGGCTGCTAAATAGGCGAAATAAGTCCATTGCACGGCTTCACGCGCATTGGTGGCAGGGGCAGAAATGTCGTAGCCATACGATGCTGCCATTTCTTTCATTTGACCTAAGGCTTTGTATTGGTCGTTGATTTCTTCGCGGCGGCGTAAGGTTTCGTTTAAGTCTTTGCCTGCTTCTAAATCGGCTTGTAAGGAATTGAATTGTTCAACTTTGTCTGCCATTAAGCGGTCGATGCCGTATAAGGCAACGCGGCGATAGTCGCCGATGATGCGACCACGACCATAAGCATCAGGCAAGCCTGTTAAGACACCTGATTTGCGGCAACGGCGAATATCGGGGGTATAAACGTCAAATACGCCTTGGTTGTGGGTTTTGCGGTAGTGGGTGAAAGCGTGGCGCACTTCAGGGTTGAGTTCAACACCGTAGATTTTGCAGGCATCTTCCACCATTTTTAAACCACCAAATGGCATGATGGCGCGTTTGAGGGGTTCATCGGTTTGCAAACCGACAATTTTTTCTAATTCTGGGTTGATGTAGCCTGCGGCATGGCTGGTAATGCCTGCCACAATTTGAGCATCAATTTTATAGGGGGCGTGTGTTTGGTTTTCTACTTTGATGCCTTCCATCACGCTGTCCCACAGTTGGGTAGTTGCCTCGGTGGCTGGGGCGAGAAAATCACCGTTGCCTTCATAAGGCGTGTAGTTGCGTTGAATAAAATCGCGAACATCAATGCGGTTTTGCCAATCGCCTGATTGGAAACCTTGCCATGCGTGAGAAGGGGTAGTAGAAGCCATAATTACACTCCTATGGATATCAAAATAGTGAAATAAATCAATTAGACAAGTTTATGCTTGTAGTGAAATGTAAGGTAGGGAATGGGTGGGGTATTTGATTTAAGTCAAATAAATGGGCGATAAAGGCGGTCATTATTCTTATTTAATGGTATTTATGAAACAAGCATGACAATATCTTCACGGCTTGAGATATTTTATCAAGCGTTTCAAACGGTTTTAATTACCTTGAGTTTCAAGGGGTATCCATCGGTTTAGTCATTTTGACTTATATTAAACCACGCCATTTAACATCACATTAAGCCTCCGTTTTTTGTTATCCTTAGCCCAATTTTCTGCAAGCGAGAACAATTATGACCACCCAATATGACATTATTATTATTGGTGCCGGCCCTGCGGGTTTGAGTTTTGCCCGCACGCTGGCAAACAGCCCTGTGTCGATTACCATTATTGAGAAAAGTCCGCTAGAAAGCATTGAGCGTCCTGCTTATGATGGTCGTGAGATTGCGCTGACTCATTTGTCAAAAGAAATCATGGAAAGGCTGGGAATGTGGCAGCGTGTTCCTGAAAATGAGATTTATCAGCTTAAAGACGCGAAAGTGTGGAATGGCGATTCATCGTATCAATTACATTTTCCGCAGCCCACGCAAGCACGAGGGGGCAAAACCGACCGTTTGGGCAATTTGATTTCCAATCACAATATCCGCCAAGCCGCTTATGATGTGGTGAAAGAGCAAGAGAATGTAACGTTGCGCTGCGGTGTGGGCGTGAAGGAAGCGAAAACAGATGCGCAACAGGCAACGGTAGTGTTAGACAATGGCGAGGTCTTGCATGCGCGTTTGTTGGTGGCAGCCGATAGCCGTTTTTCGCAAACGCGCCGCCAAATTGGTATTCCTGCCGATATGCACGATTTTGGGCGCACGGTGATGGTGTGTCGTTTTAAACACGAATTATCGAATGACCACACGGCAATCGAGTTTTTCCAATATGGTCGCACTTTGGCTTTGTTGCCTTTAGAGGAACATTTAACGAATTGTGTGATTACGATTGATAATGATAAGGCTGCACAGTTGTTGTCATTGTCGCCTGAGGGCTTGGCGGCTGATATTGAAAAGCAGTTGAAAGGCAAATTGGGTAAGATGGAGCAAGCGGGTACTTTGCATACTTATCCATTGGTGGGGGTACATGCCAATAAGTTTTGCACCACCCGTGCGGCATTGATTGGCGATGCGGCGGTGGGTATGCACCCTGTTACGGCGCATGGTTTTAATTTAGGCTTGGAAAGTGCGGATATTTTAGGCAAGCTGGTGGCGCAAGCCGCACAACAAGGGCGTGATATTGGCGCAACCGATTTGTTGGAACGCTATAACACGAAACATCAGCTCAATACCCGTCCGCTTTATCATGGCACGAATGCAATGGTGCGTTTGTTTACCAATGAAACACCGCCTGCTAAGTTATTGCGTGGCTTGGTGTTGCGGGTGAGCAATAATTTACCGCCTATTAAAGGTTTGATTACACGTCAATTAACGGGTTAAAGCAAATGCCGACTGAATGCAGTCGGCATTGTTTATTCCATTTTATTGAGCATACTTAATAATTTATCCATTTTATCAGGGTCTTCATTCCGCATGATGCGTAGAATGTCTTGTTCTAAATCATTAATATTGCTGTGAATAATGGCATCTTTCACGGCAAGCATATTGTTGGTGTTCATGGAAAAACGGCGTAAACCCATGCCCAATAAGAGGCGCGTGAAGGTGATGTCGCCTGCCATTTCGCCACAAATGGAAACTTGTTTGTTCATGCGATTGGCGGTGCGGATAATGTGCGACAGTAAACGCAAAATGGCAGGGTGAGCAGGCTGATACAGATAGCCCACCATATCATCGCTGCGGTCTACGGAAAGGGTGTATTGGATTAAGTCATTGGTGCCGATGGAAATAAAGTCTAGGTGTTTTAATAAGGTGGAGACGGTGAGTGCGGCAGAGGGGATTTCAATCATGCAGCCTATGCGTACGTTGCCAAATGCGATGCCGCGTTCTTCTAATTGACGGCGGGCGGTGTCTAAATGAATCAGGCATTGTTTGATTTCGGCAACGGAAGCAATCATGGGCCACATCATGTTAACTGAACCTAAGGTGGCAGCGCGTAAGATGGCACGCATTTGGGTGCGAAACATCACGGGTTCGGCTAAACACAGGCGTATGCCTGTGAGACCTAAAGCGGGGTTAAGGCTGTTGTTGGGGGTGCTGTTTTGCCCAAACCAACGGGGGTTTTTGTCCACGCCTAAATCTACGGTGCGGATGGTAAGGGGCTTGCCTTTGAGTTTTTTGATGATGTCGCTATAAACTTGATATTGTTCTTCTTCATCGGGCAGGGTGTCGCGGTTGAGATAGAGGTATTCGCTGCGAAATAAGCCCACGCCATCTGCGCCAAATTTGTGTACGGCTTTGATGTCTTCGGCAGATTCGATGTTGGCAACCAATTCAATTTGTGTGCCGTCTTGGGTGGTGGCGGCGGTGTTTTTGAGTTTGTTGAGTTCGCGTTTTTTGTTGCGATACTCGCGCATACGGCGGCGGTATTCGGCTAAAACTAAGTCGTCAGGGTTGATAATCAACACGCCATTGATACCGTCCACGATGACCCATTCATGTTCGCTAATCAGGGCGCGGGCATTGCGTACGCCAATGACGGAGGGAATGTCTAGGCTGCGCCCTAAGATGGCGGTGTGGCTGGTGGGTCCGCCTGCATCGGTAACGAAGGCAATCACGCGCTGTTCTTTGAGTTGAACGGTGTCGGCAGGCGAGAGGTCGTGGGCGATGAGGATGGTGTCTTCTAGAAGGTTAACGTCTAGGTTGAGTTCGTTGCCTAAGCCAATTAGGTTATTGTGTATGCGTTCGACTACTTGCAACATGTCTTGTTTGCGTTGGCGTAGGTATTCATCATTGATGGCATCGAATTGTTGGCTCAAGCGGTCGCTTTGGATTTTTAATGCCCATTCGGCATTGATGTGTTGTTCGTTGATGATGTCGATGGGCTCGCGTGAGAGGGTAACATCGGTGAGCAGCATCAGGTGTAATGAGATAAACGCGCCCAATTCGGTAGGCGCGTTTTCGGGTATGGTGCTGCGGATTTGTTCTAATTGACGGCGAGTTACTTTGATGGCAGCTTCAAAACGGCTGATTTCAGCCGTTAGTTCATCGCTGTTGAGGTCGTATTGTGGCACTTGGTCGATGCCGCGCACCACTAAATGGGCGCGTCCAATGGCGATGCCTTTCCCCGCCGCTACGCCATGTAGCGTGATGCTCATGATTATTCTCCTTCGTCAAAATAGTTGTTGATTAATTCGGTGAGTGCTTGCATGGCGGCAGCTTCGTCTATGCCATCGGTTTCTAATAAGATGGTGCTGCCTTGTGCGGCTGCCAACATCATTAAGCCCATAATGCTTTTGCCATTCACGCGTCTGTCTTTGCGAGTAACCCAGATTTCGCATTGGAAATTGGAGGCAATTTGGGTGAATTTGCTGGAAGCGCGGGCGTGTAAACCCAGTTTGTTAATGATTTGGATTTCTTGTTGTAACATGGTTAGTTCTCGGATTCGGGTGGGGTGGTGAGGGCAAAGATGCCGTCTATCGCGGCTTGTTTGACTTGTTCGATAAAGGTGTTTAAATCGGTGGCTTGGGTGGAATATTGGATGGCTTTGAGCATCATGGGGGCGTTTAAGCCTGTGAGAATCGCCACTTGGTTGGGTGCCAGCAGTTTACGCACGGCATTGCATGGGGTTGCACCAAAAATGTCGGTAAGCACCAACACGCCATGTGGAGTGCCTAAGTCGGCAATCTCGGTATGTACGTTGGCAATCACGGAGCAATGGTCTTCGTGATTGAGTACGCCAATTAAGCGGATGTGGTTGGGTAGGTGGGGGAAAAAGTGTTGCGCTAAATGGCGATACGCATCGCCAATCGCAGCATGGGTAACAATAATGATGCCTATCATGGGAAGGTTTCCTGACCGTTTTGTCGGAAGCAAAGCGAAATTATAACGGAAAACAACGGTGTGTCTAATTTTAGGCTAAGTCTGTTGTTGTAGGATGTGGAATGAATTGCCAAAGGAAATGAAGATGCGTGTTTTATTGGTAGAAGATGATGTGATGATTGCGGAAGCGGTGGCAGGTGGTTTGAGAGATACAGGCTATGCGGTGGACTGGGTGAAAGATGGCAAATTGGTTGCCAGTGCATTGGCAGCGCAAACGTATGATTTGATGTTGTTGGATTTGGGTTTGCCCAATCAAGATGGTTTGCAAGTGTTGCAAGCGTTGCGTCAGAAGGGCAATACGGTGCCTGTGTTGATTGTAACGGCGCGTGATGATATTAACAGCCGTTTAAACGGTTTAGATGGCGGCGCTGATGATTATATTGTGAAGCCTTTTGATATGGCAGAACTGCAAGCGCGGATGCGGGCGGTGTTGCGCCGACAGGGTGGACAAGCCCAACCTTTATTAAGCAATGGTGTGATTACGCTTAACCCTGCCACTTATCAAGCGGAAATCAAGGGTATGGCAACGCCTGTGATGTTGAGTAATAAGGAATTTGCGGTGTTGCAAGCCTTGATTATGCGCCCGGGTACGATTCATTCCCGCAGCGATTTGGAAGATAAAATTTATGGTTGGGGCGAAGAAGTGGAAAGTAATGCCGTGGATTATTTGATACACGCTTTGCGTAAAAAAATTGGCAAAGAGCATATTCAAAACATTCGTGGGGTAGGTTGGTTGGTGCCTAAGGGAGAGTATTAAAGATGTTATCAACCATACGCCATTCGATTCAGGTACGCTTGAGTATTGCGTTTACCTGCGTGTCTTTGTTGGCTGCGGTGGCGGCAGGTGGGGTTGCCTTTTATGATTCGTATCATGAAAGCAATGAATTGCAAGATGATTTATTGCGCCAAACCGCAGCCTATATCAATCCTGCCTTGCCTGCACCCAAAAGCGACAGCGACAACGATGCCCATATTTATGTGCAAACACCGTCCACGCCCAAAGGCAAACATTATTTAAGTTTGCCCAACAATATTCCCGATGGTTTTCATACGGTGCGCGATGATGATGGCGACAGCTATCGTGTGTATATTGAAAACACCCGATACGGTGCGTTAGCTGTGATGCAAGAAAACGAATATCGGCAAGACTTAGCAGCGCGTGCGGCATGGAACAGCGCCTTGCCCTTATTATTATTGATTCCCTTAATGAGCATACTGACATGGTGGATTGTGCGCCGCACCATGTTGCCCATTAAACGTTTATCGCAACAAGTGGCAGCACGACAAGACAGCGATTTATCGCCGCTCAACACCCAAGGCATTCCCAGCGAAATCAAAGGATTTGTGCAAGCAATTAACCACTTGCTTCAGCGCACCGATGAAATGTTGCGCCACCAACAACGCTTTATTGCCGATGCCGCCCATGAATTGCGTAGCCCGATGACGGCTTTATCGGTGCAAGCCGAGCGGCTCAACCATCTGACCTTGCCCGATGAAGCCCAAGCCCAGCTTGCCAGCTTACAACAAAGCATCATGCGTAATCGCCATTTATTAGAACAACTGCTCTCATTAGCGCGCGCCCAAGCACAAGATGCCCCCCGCACGCATCAGCGCATCAGCGCCCAAGCCATTTTCCGCCGTGTGATTGAAGACTTATTGCCTTTAGCGGCTGCCAAAGGACAAGATATAGGCGTGGCATCGGCAGAAGATGCCGTATTTGCCGCTGATGAAACCGAAATTTACACCTTAATCAAAACCCTCACCGATAACGCCATTCGCTACACCCCCGAAGATGGGCAAATTGATTTGAGTGTACGCAGTCATGCCGATGGCAGCATAGAATTTCAGATTGAAGACAATGGCATGGGCATTCCTGCTGCCGAACGCGCGCGCGTGCTAGACCCGTTTTACCGCATTTTAGGCAGCGAGCAACAAGGCACAGGCTTGGGCTTATCCATTGCTGATACCTTAGTAAAACGTTATGGCGGCTCGCTGGTGTTGGCAGACAGTGTTCATTTTCCTCAAGGCTTGTTAGTGAAAGCAATTTTGCTGCCTAAGCCACAACAGATGGCTTAAAATAAACGGTTTGTCGTTTACCAGAAAGCCGTGCTTGATATGCTGCACAAAATTTTCTCTTGGTTTGAAAGCCGTATTGAAACCTATCCCGATTCCACCCCCAAAACACCCGACCAAGGCTTATGGCGGTTTATTTGGTCGAGCATGGAGGGGGTGCGGTTTTGGGTGTGCATACTCGCCGTTTTTACAGTAGGCACGGGCATTATGGAAGCCTTGCTGTTTCAATTTATGGGCAAGGTGATTGATTGGCTGGGGGTTTATACCCCACAAACCTTATGGCAAGAAAAAGGCTGGGCATTAATCGGCATGGTCGTATTGATGCTGTTTTCAATCCTATGGCATTTTATGGGTGTCAATATTCGTTTGCAGACCTTGCAAGGCGTGTTTCCCATGCGTTTACGTTGGAATTTCCATCGCCTGATGCTCGGGCAGAGCTTGGGGTTTTATCAAGACGAGTTTGCAGGGCGGGTGTCGGCAAAAGTGATGCAAACCGCCTTAGCGGTGCGCGACACGGTGATGACCATGGCAGATATGGTGGTGTATGTGATTGTGTATTTCATCACATCGGGCATTATTTTGGTGGCATTGGATTCATGGCTGTTGTTGCCATTTATTGCATGGATAATTGGCTTTGGCATCATCATGAGAGTGTTGATTCCCAAATTGGCAGTTACCGCGCAACAACAAGCCGATGCCCGCTCACTGATGTCGGGGCGTGTTACCGATGCCTATTCTAATATCACCACGGTCAAACTGTTTTCACATGGTGCGCGTGAAGCCGCGTATGCCAAACAATCCATGCAAGAATTTATGGTAACCGTTCATGCCCAAATGCGCTTGGCAACCACTTTGGACATCAGTTGTTTTATTGTAAACACATCGCTCACCTTATCCACCACCGCTTTGGGTGTGTGGCTATGGCAGCAAGGGCAAGTGGGCGTGGGCGCGATTGCCACCGCAACAGCAATGGCATTGCGCGTGAATGGTTTATCGCAATACATTATGTGGGAATCGGCACGCTTGTTTGAAAATATCGGCACCGTAAACGATGGCATGGCAACCTTATCCAAACCCCAAACCATTATTGATAAACCGACTGCCTTGCCATTAAAAGTGGAACAAGGCGAAATTTGCTTTAAACAAGTGGATTTTGGGTACGAAATCGGCAAAACCCTGTTACACGATTTTAATCTCACCATCAAAGCAGGCGAAAAAGTGGGCTTGATTGGACGTTCGGGAGCAGGTAAATCCACGATTGTGAATTTATTGCTGCGTTTTTATGAACCCCAAAAAGGCGCGATTACCATTGATGGACAAGATGTGCGCGATGTAACACAAGAAAGCCTACGCGCCCAAATCGGCTTGGTTACACAAGACACCAGCTTATTGCATCGTTCGGTGCGCGATAACATTGTGTATGGTCGCCCTCATGCCACTGAAGCCGAAATGCAATCGGCTGCCGAACGCGCGGAAGCGTCCAGTTTTATTCCCGATTTATACGATGCCAAAGGACGGCGTGGCTACGATGCCCATGTGGGGGAACGTGGTGTGAAATTATCGGGCGGACAACGCCAACGCATTGCCATTGCCCGCGTGATGCTGAAAGATGCCCCCATTCTCTTGCTAGACGAAGCCACCAGTGCCTTGGATTCCGAAGTGGAAGCCGCCATTCAAGAAAGCCTAGATAAAATGATGGCAAACAAAACCGTGATTGCCATTGCTCACCGTTTATCCACTATCGCAGCGATGGACAGACTGATTGTGTTAGACCGAGGGCGCATTGTTGAACAAGGTACCCACCATGAATTATTGGCACAAAATGGCTTATATGCCCAATTATGGTCGCGCCAAAGCGGTGGTTTTTTAAACAGCGCCGATGATTAATGTAAACAATTAGTAAAAGAACTACTTTATCGCGTAAAATCTCGCTCTTGAGCATAAAAAAGATGTCAATGAGAGGTTTTATGGTAGATATCATTCATGGCTGGGTTAATGCAATCAATGACCCATTATGGCAGTTTTTAGTGTACCTATTATTGGGTACAGGCTTATTTTTTACCGTTGCCACAGGCTTTGTACAAGTTCGCTTGTTGGGGCGCAGCATCAAAGAAATGCTGAGTGGGCGCAAAGAAGGCGATGACCCACATGGCATCACACCTTTCCAAGCCTTTGTAACAGGTTTGGCGAGCCGTGTGGGTGTGGGTAACATTGCAGGCGTTGCCATTGCGGTGGCAACAGGTGGGCCGGGTGCGGTGTTCTGGATGTGGATGACTGCATTAATCGGTATGAGTTCGGCTTTTGCAGAATCATCATTGGCGCAGTTGTTTAAAGTGCGCGACCATAAAAGCGGTCATTTTCGCGGTGGACCGGCTTATTACATCACGCAAGGTTTAAAACAAAAATGGCTGGCGATTTTATTTTCAATTAGCCTGATTTTCTGTTTTGGCTTGGTGTATAACGCGGTGCAATCCAATTCGATTGTGGCAGCCGCCGAATCGGCTTGGGGTTGGAATAAGCAAGCGGTAGGCGTGGGTTTGGTGATTTTAACTGCACCGATTATTTTTGGTGGTATCAAGCGCGTGTCGAAAGTGGCAGAAGCTATTGTGCCAATTATGGCGGTGTTGTATTTGCTGATGGCGTTGTATGTGATGGCAACCAATATGAGCGAAGTGCCGCGTGTGTTTGCTTTGATTTTTGAAAACGCGTTTAAATTTGAATCGGCAGCAGGGGGGTTTTTAGGCGGCTTGATTTCGCAATCCATGATGATTGGTATCAAACGGGGTTTGTATTCCAATGAAGCAGGTCAAGGTTCTGCACCCAATGCGGCAGCAGCAGCCGATGTGAAACACCCTGTGTCGCAAGGCATGATTCAGATGCTGGGCGTGTTTATCGACACCATGGTGGTGTGTTCTTGTACCGCGTTTATTTTGTTGTTGTCGGATGTGCCTGCTGGTCCTGATTTAAGTGGCGTGCAATTAACGCAAGCGGCGATTGTGAGCCATGTGGGTGCATGGGGTGCAGACTTCTTAGCAATTACCTTATTCTTGTTTGCTTTCACCACGGTGATTGGTAACTATGCTTATGCGGAATCGAATATTCAATTTATCAACAATCATTGGTTGGTATTGGCGATTTTCCGTATGGCGGTGTTGGGCATGGTGTATTTTGGCGCAATTGCCAAAGTGCCTGTGGTGTGGGATATGGCAGACTTAACCATGGGAACCATGGCATTAATCAACTTAATTGCCATTTTGGCACTCAGCCCCTTGGTGTTCTTGTTATTGAAAGACTATCAAGCGAAGTTGCGTATGGGTAAAGAGCCTGTGTTTAAACTTAGCGAGCACCCCAGCTTGAAACGTAAAATCAAATCGGATATTTGGTAAACTCACAATAGGCAGAATTTTCTGCCTATTTGCTTTTTGAGGAACTTAGTATGTCAAATTATGCGATTGCACATATTGTGCATTTATTTTGCGCAGTGATTTTTGTGGGTGGGGTATTGTTTGAAGCCTTGGTGTTGAGTGTTTTACATACGAAAGCGGTGTCGCGCGAAGCACGTCAAGAAGTGGAATGTGCGATTTCACGCCGCGCCACACGGGTGATGCCTGTGGTGGTGGCGCTGTTGTTTGTATCGGGCTTGGTGATGTTACACCGCCATGTCGATGCTTTATTGCATCCTTTTGCCCATGCTTTTAACACGCAGTTGGTGTTGAAAATTCTCTTGGCGTTGAGCGTGTTGGGGCATTTTGTGATAGCAGTCTATAAAATGAAACGCGGTACACTCACGAAAGCATGGTCGCGTTATATTCATTTAGCGGTGGCAGTGCAGATGATTGCGATTGTGTTATTTGCCAAAACGATGTTTTATGTGGCGTGGTAAAAAAGGGAAGCGTGGCAGCTTCCCTTTTTAAATCAGCGTTTGGCAAATTCCACTCCCGTGAGTTGTGAAGACAAAATGGCTTGGCGAATGGCATATAAGGCTTTCGGACGCACAAAATTGCGGCGATATGCCAAGACAATGCTGCGCTGTGGCACATTGCTTTCAAACGGAATGATGCTAAAGAGTAAATGGTCGTTTTCGGTGAGCGCGGTGGCAGGCAACACGCTGATGGCTAAACCACTGGCAACCATATGGCGTATGGTGTTGATGGAGCTGCCTTGCAGCGTGTTGGTTAAGCCCAAAATGCGTTGTTTGGCAGCCAATTCGGTGCAGCTATCCAAAATATTGCCACGCATACAGTTGCCTTCAGTGAGCAGCAATACTTGTTCTTCGGCTAAGGCTTGCGGTGTAACCGCGTCTAGCTCTTCAAAATGATGACCGCGTGGCACAATCACAAAGAAAGGCTCATCATATAAAGGCTCAGTAACCACCCCGGGTTCATGAAAAGGCTCGGCAACCACGATGGCATCTAATTCGCCGCGTTTGAGCATTTCGGTAAGCACATGGGTGTAGTTTTCTTCTAACATCAGCGGCATTTTGGGCGCGATATTGCGTAAAGACAAAATCAGCTTGGGCAATAAATAAGGCGCAACGGTAAAGATTAAGCCCAGTTTAACCGAGCCTTCTAATTCGTTTTGCTCTTCATTGGCAAGCTGTTTAATCATATCCGCTTCTTCCAGCACACGGCGGGCTTGCGCCACAATGCGTTCGCCCGCTTCGGTGGTAATCACTTCATTGCTGCTGCGGTCAAATAAGGACAATGCCAACTCTTCTTCCAGCTTTTTAATGGCAATGGAAAGTGTGGGTTGGCTCACATGGCAGCGTTGAGCGGCACGTCCAAAATGTTTTTCTTGCGCCACAGCAACAATGTAGCGCAGTTCGGTGAGGGTCATGGTAGTTTAGACCTTTTTGGGTTGGTCGGGCAAAGTGATGTTGAGTTCCAATACATCTAAGCCGTCTTGTTTTTCGTGGGAAATGCGTACATCATCAGAAGAAATCTGCACATATTTTGATAATACGTCTAATAGTTCTTTTTGCAAGGTGGGCAAATAATCGGGCATACGGTCGCGCACCCGTTCTTGAGCAATGATGATTTGCAAACGGTCGCGTGCCACTTCTGCGCTTTTGGGTTTTCTACCAAACAGAATATCGATTAACGCCATGTCTAACCTCCAAATAGGCGTTGGAGAAATCCTTTTTTCTCAGCATCAAGGAAACGCATCTCGCGGTTTTCGCCTAATAAACGCGCAATCACATCTTTATAGGCTTCGGCTGCGGTGGTGTCAGCTTGATGAATCACAGGTGTACCCGCATTAGAGGCTTGTAATACGCTTTGCGATTCAGGAATCACGCCAATCAAAGGAATGCGCAAAATATC
>JBHADP010000017.1:0-6069 GCA_041855125.1 Neisseria sp.
GGCGGAAGCTGCACGGTATGGGTGCGAAAATCGGGGCTAGGGGCATCAATGGCGGTGATGATGCCTGTGCCTTGTACAATGCCTGTAAACATAGGGTGCTTTCGGAAATCGATTATTGTGGTTGGACTTCAAAATGGGTATTGGTTTTTGCCCATTGTTCCACTTCGTTATCAAGTGCGCCTGCGGTTAATGGGTTGTCTTCCAGCCATTGTTGGCTGATACGCAAAATAAAGCTGTGTTTGTGGGTATCAAAGCGCAGTTGGGTGCGGGCAGGCAGTTCAAGCGGTAAGCGGGCGCGACAGAATAAAACGGCAAGACGTAAGGCAAAAATGGCAGCCCACATCATTTGGTTATCGCCCACTTGGGCTTCAATTTTGCGTACATCGCCGCGTTGTCCTAAGGTGAGCAGAGACAATAATTGCTGTTCTTTGCGTGAAAAACCGGGCATATCGGCTTGGTCAAGAATATAGGCGGTGTGTTTATGATAGGCGGTGTAGGCAATATCTGTGCCGATTTCATGTAAACGGGCTGCCCAATTTAAATATTGTTGCCAGTATTTTAATACTTGCACAGAAGCGTGTTGCGCAATGCTTTCCATAAACACATTTGCCGTTGCTGCTACGCGATTGGCTTGATTGATGGCAACATGATAGCGTTTTTGGAACTGGCTAACGGTTTGTTCACGCAAGTCTTCGTGTAATTGACGACCGATTAAATCGTAAAACACGCCATCGCGCAGTGCCGCATCGGTTACCATCATGGATTTGATTTCCAGCTCTTCAAATGCTGCCATCATCACTGCCAAACCGCCTGCAAATACATCAATGCGTTCGGGTTTTAAACCATTGAATTTGGCTTTACGGGTGTTGCCTGCTTCACAAATGCGTTGCATCAATTTTTTCATGCCTGCATAAGTGATGGTTTCTTCATCATTGCCCGCTTCGGCAGCCAATACATCGCGAATGGCTTTGGCTGAACCTGATGTGCCGACCGCAACATCCCAACCTTCGCGTTTGAGCAGTTTGCTGATGCGTTGAATTTCTGAACGGGCAGTATTGATGGCAGTTTGAAAGTCTTTTTCACTGATTTTATGTTGAAAAAAACGCAGGCTATAGGTTACACAACCCATAGGTAGACTTTCGGTGTGAGTGGGCTGGAGTTCTGAACCAATCACAAATTCAGTTGAACCCCCACCAATATCAATGACCAACATTTTTTCGCCATTGGGCGGCAAAGTGTGTACCACACCTGTGTAAATCAAACGCGCTTCTTCACGCCCTGCAATCACTTCAATCGGAAAACCTAATGCGGCTTCGGCTTGGGGAATAAATTGATTGATGTTTTTGGCAACGCGGAAAGTGTTGGTGGCAACTACGCGCACATGTTCAGGCGAAAAGCCGCGTAAACGCTCTCCAAATTTGGATAAACAGCTTAAGGCGCGTTCTTGAGAGGCAAGGTCTAGATTTTTATGTTCGTCTAAGCCTGCGGCAAAACGCACCATTTCTTTAATCGAATCGACCACTTGTAGTTGTCCATTGTTATTGCGGCAAATTTGTAAACGAAAGCTGTTTGAACCCAAATCAACGGAAGCGAGCATTTGAGGGGAATGGGGAGTGTTCATGATATTTTAGTGTGGGAGAAGAGAAAAATGGCATCTTAACGGCTTATTTTAGATAGATGCAAGTGAAAACAACTGCCACAATGCCCAAGCGGATACCAATAAGCCTGCCATCAAACGCACACCACGATGTTGCAAAAAACCTTTTAACTGTGCAGCAAACCAACCCATTGCTAATAAATTGGGCAGCGTGCCTAAGCCAAATGCCAGCATCAAATAAGCACCTTGCCATGCGCTGCCACTTCCCAATGCGTATAGAGACGCACTATAAACCAAACCACAAGGCAGCCAACCCCACAACATCCCCACCATCAAACAAGAAGACAAATTGCGTATGGGCAATAAACGATTGAGCAGGGGATTAAGCCGTTTCCAAATAGGCACACCAATATGCTCAATATGTCGCGCCCACGTTGATAAACCTGCTAAATACAAACCCAGCAACAGCAACAACACATTTGCCGCAATCAGCAAGCCTTCTTGTAGCCAACGGGTTTGGTCAAGCGAAATACTGAATTGCCCAAATGCTCCCAACAAACCACCAATCAACACATAACTGCTGATGCGTCCCACATTAAGCAATATAATCAAACCAATACGCGGCAAATGCGGTGGCAGTTGCAAGGCAAAAGCAGACGATAAGCCGCCACACATTCCCACACAATGCCCCCCACCAAAGAAACCCAATAAAAATAACGTTAAGAACGGAAGAGAATGGTCTAACATAACAAGCAATCGAGTAAAATCTGCTTAATTATAGCGCGACAGCAAATAATAACGGTACAATACCTTTCCCGTTTTATTCGTAATGTTATTTTTTAGGAGTTCCCATGAGCTTGTTTAGCTTTATTAAAAATGCAGGTGAAAAACTGTTTGGTAAAGATGAAAACGAAGTGGCAGCTGCAGCCGCCAGCAACGTTGATGATTTGAATGCCAAAGCCGCAGCCGCCATTCAAACCTATGTTGAACAGCAAAACTTAGGCTTGAGCGGTTTGAGCGTGGCATTTGATGGTGCCAGTGGCACGGTAACTTTGGCAGGCGAAGCCCCTTCACAAGAAGTTGCCGAAAAAGCAGTTTTGGCAGCAGGCAATGTAACAGGCGTATCTAATGTGGTAAACAACCTGACTTTCCCAGCAGAAACGGCTGCTCAATATCACGATGTTGTGAGTGGCGACACATTATCAGGCATCGCGAAGAAATATTATGGCAATGCCAATTTGTATATGAAAATTTATGAGGCAAACCGCCCCATGCTGACGCACCCCGATAAAATCTATGTAGGTCAAAAATTGCGTATCCCTGCGTAATCATTCACGCTATTTGCTAAACCACCATTATGTATAAAAATAATGGTGGTTTTTTATATATGATGAGCAAGATAATGAGGAATGATTTGGCATATAATCATGCTATTGTATTGTAAAGTGAGGAGACGGAAAATGTGGGCATTGGCTCGTTGTTATGAATCTCTTGTTCGTTGGATGGTGGCTTTGTTGAGTATTGGGATGTTGCTGGCTGCGCCTGTTTATGCTGCTGATGGTGCGGTGTCGGTGAGGTCGAGCCAAACGGCGCAAGGTAAAACATCATCACAATCGCTTAGGGTGTTGGCGCGGCAGGTGCAAAAATATCTGGCTAATGGGCAATATCATCGCATCAGTGAGTATATTCATCCTACTCGTGGGGTGCGGTTTTCTATGTATGCTTATGTTGACCCTGCCAAAGATAAGTTATTTAGCCGCAGCGACTTTGATACTTATTTGGAAAAATCCAGAGTGCGTTTTACTTGGGGCAGCTATGATGGTTCGGGAGAACCTTTTGTGGAAACGTTGCCCAAATATTTGAAAGAATGGGTGCGTGCGGAATCTTTTAATCACCGTAACACGGTGATGAGCGTGAATCAATTTCGTGCAAGTGGCAACAGTTTAAATAATTTGTTGGAAGTTTATCCTAAGCATGATTTTGTGGAGTTTTACTATAAGGGCAATCAAGCCAAGGACTTTTTTGATTGGCGTGCATTAAGATTGGTGTTTGATACTTATGAAGGCAAAACCTATTTGGTTGCCATCATTTCAGACGAGTGGACGATTTAACCCGTGCTATCTAAAAGCCGCATTCGGTTGGCGTGAAACCCACCATCGCGTTAGAAAGCCACTTTATATAATCAAGCAGGGATAAAATCGCTTGAAATTTGCTGAAATGGATTTTTGTGTGGTGGAAAAAAGCGGTGAACAGCTTGAAATTAACATTTTTTAAAGCTGTAAATGGCGGGTTTCGATGTTTGGCGCAATGTTATGCCGTGATTTTTTGTAAAATCTGCAATATTATTTTGTTTTTCCCCCTACAGCCGATTACAAAGCTGATTTTTTGTGAAGGATATTGTTATGACCCGTCAAATTACTGCTTCTTTTACGTTAAGCACTTTAGCCGCTTTGATGTTGGCTGCGTGTTCTCCTGCTGAACAAAAAGCGGCTGAACCTGCTGCTGCGCCTGCTTCGGGTACGCAAGCTCAAACGGCTGCACCTGCAGGTGAGGCGAAAAAAATTGCCATTACCGCGATTGTTGAACATCCTGCATTGGATGCGGTTCGCAAAGGGGTGTTGGATGAATTAAAAGCCAAAGGCTATGAAGAAGGCAAAAATTTGACGGTTGATTTCCAAAGTGCTCAAGGCAGCACTGCGAATGCCGCGCAAATTGCGAAAAAATTTGTGGGCGATAATCCTGATGTGATTGTGGCGATTGCGACACCTAGTGCGCAATCTATGGTAGCCGCTACGAAAACCATTCCTGTGGTTTATGCAGGTGTAACCGACCCTGTAGCAGCAAAATTAGTCCCCAGTTGGGAAGCATCTAACACCAATGTAACGGGTGTATCAGATGAATTGCCGTTAGACCCACAAATTGATTTGATGAAGAAAATTGTGCCAACGGTGAAAAATGTGGGTTATGTTTATAGCCCTGGTGAAGTGAATTCAACCATTGTGTTAGACCAATTAAAAGCCAAATTAACGCCACAAGGTGTTAATGTGGTGGCGGTGCCTGCTCAGCGTTCTTCTGATGTGCTAACGGCTGCGCGTAGTTTAAATGGTAAAGTCGATTTGATTTACACGTCATTGGATAATAATGTGGTGTCGTCTTATGAGTCGATGTATAAGGCAGCGGTGGAAATGAAAAAGCCTTTAATCGCTTCAGACACGGGTTCTGTACAACGTGGCGCAGTAGCGGCTTTGGGTGTGAATTACTATGATTTGGGTAAGAAAACTGGTGATGTGGTCTTCCAAATTTTGAATGGTAAAAAAGCAGGCGAGATTCCATCGGCGCGTATGGAAACTTTGGACTTGATTGTGAGCAAGAAAAATGCAGCCGCAACCAATGTTACTTTATCGGATGCGGTGTTGAAAGAAGCCAAAGAAGTTCAAGAATAAAGATTGATAAGTGTTTTGATTAGCCAGCCTTTCGGTTGGCTGATTACGTTTTAAAAACTGGAAAAGAAAGGCTCAGAAGCATGAGCTTAATTGCGTTTTTTGGCGGTATTGAAGCGGGTCTGATTTACGCGCTGGTGGCATTGGGTGTTTTGATTTCGTTTCGGATTTTGGATTTTCCCGACCTAACGGCAGATGGCAGTTTCCCTTTGGGGGCGGTGGTGTTTGCGGTGAGCGTGGGCTTGGGCGTGAATCCTTGGTTGGCGTGTTTGGCAGGCGCAGCAGCAGGGGCGTGTGCAGGCATGGTAACGGCATGGCTAAATGTGTCGTTGAAAATTTTGCCCTTGCTTGCCAGTATTTTGGTGATGGTGGCATTGTATTCCATTAATCTACGCATCACAGGTGGTACGCCTAATCTGCCTTTGATTAATGCGCCCAGTGTGTTCACGCCTTTTATTGCGGAAGATTTTAGCAATCAATTTTGGGTGCAACCCTTGATTATTGTGGTTTTTGTGGTGCTGGCGAAATTATTGCTGGATTGGTTTTTTAACACCAAAACAGGTTTAGCCATGCGCGCCACAGGCGTGAATGCACGAATGGCAAAAGCACAAGGGGTGGCAACGTCTAAAATGGTGGTATTGGGCATGGCGATTTCCAATGCGCTGATTGCATTAGGCGGCGCTTTGTTTGCGCAAACCACAGGCAGCGCGGATTTAGCCAGTGGGATTGGTACGATTGTGATTGGCTTGGCTGCGGTGATTATTGGTGAAAACTTGTTGAGCAGCAAACGCATTATTGTGATTACCTTAGCCGCAATTTTGGGGGCGTTGGTGTATCGCTTATTGATTGCTTTTGCATTGGGCAACAGCTTTTTGCAAGAATTGGGCGTGCGTCCGACTGATTTAAACTTGATTACTGCTGTTTTGGTGGTGATTGCCTTACGCTTGCCTATGATTAAACGCTCACTCACAAGGAAAACCACATCATGATGCGCGCTGATGATTTAAAAGTAACGTTTAATGCAGGTACGCC
>JBHADP010000018.1:0-13202 GCA_041855125.1 Neisseria sp.
GATTTTTTTCGGGGTGCTGTCGCCAATAAATTTAATCGCGCCTTCGGTTGCCAAAGCAGCCGCTTCAATGGTGGCTGAGTCGGCATCGGCAGGCACGGTAATTTTGCCGCGCAATTTGCCGTTTACTTGCACCATGATTTCAATTTCTGATTTCACCAGTGCGGCTTCATCGGCTTGTGGCCAACCTGCTTGCCAGATGGTTTGATTGGGTTGTAAGGTTTGCCATAAGGCTTCGCTAATATGCGGCACAATCGGCCACAATAAGCGCACCACGTTTTCCAACACTTCTTGTGCCACCGTGCGACCCTCTGCGCTTGTGGTATCGGTTTTGTCGTATTGGTTGAGCAATTCCATCACGGCAGCAATGGCGGTATTAAACTGTTGGCGGCGACCATAATCATCGCTGACTTTGGCGATGGTGCTGTGAAGTTTGTGGCGCAATTCTTTTAGCTCTTTACTCAAGCTGTCGTGCTGACCGCTAAAGGCGGTGATATTGCCACCTTGTTGGATGTATTCAAACACGGTGCGCCATAGACGGCGCAAGAAACGGTGCGCACCTTCCACGCCTGCATCGCTCCATTCCAATGATTGTTCGGGTGGAGAAGCAAACATCATAAATAAACGTGCTGTATCTGCGCCATAGGCTTCAATCAAGGCTTGTGGGTCAACGCCGTTGTTTTTGGATTTCGACATTTTTTCCACGCAGCCAATGATAACGGGCAAACCATCTTCGCGTAGCAAGGCTGCCACAGGGCGACCTTTGTCATCGGTTTGAACGTCTACTTCAGCAGGGTTAAACCATTGCTTTTTGCCCTCTGCGGTTTCACGATAATAAGTGGCTTGTAATACCATGCCTTGCGTGAGCAGACTGCTAAAAGGTTCTTTCACCGATACAATGCCTTCTTCGTGCATTAATTTGGTGAAGAAACGGGCATAGAGCAAATGCAAAATAGCGTGTTCAATGCCACCAATATATTGGTCGGCGGCTTGCCAATATTGGGCGGCTTGGGGTGAGACCATGCCGTTTTGATATTGTGGCGACATATAGCGGAATTGATACCAGCTCGATTCCATGAAGGTGTCCATGGTGTCGGTTTCACGTTTGGCAGGTTTGCCGCAGCATGGGCAGGTGGTTTCATAAAACTCGGGCATTTTGGCTAAGGGTGAACCTGAACCATCGGGAATCACGTTTTCAGGCAACACCACAGGCAGTTGTTCAGCAGGCACAGGCACATCGCCACAGCTTTCACAATGAATAATCGGAATTGGGCAACCCCAATAACGTTGGCGTGAAATGCCCCAATCGCGTAAACGATATTGCGTTTTCGGTTCACCTGCTTGCAGCGCTTGCAATTTAGCTGCAATGGCATCATAAGCGGCTGCAAAGGTTAAACCATCAAATTCGCCACTGTTGATTAACACGCCTTGTTCTTTATCGGCATACCAATCTTGCCATTGTGCGCTATCAAATTGATTATCGCCCACCGCAATCACTTGCTTAATTGGCAAACCAAATTTATGGGCAAACTCAAAATCACGTTCATCATGAGCAGGCACAGCCATTACCGCACCATCGCCATAACCCCACAACACATAATTGGCAATCCACACTTCTAATGCTTCGCCATTTAAGGGGTTAATCACATAGCGACCCGTTGGCATCCCTTTTTTCTCCATGGTTGCCATATCCGCTTCAGCCACGCTGCCTGCTTTACATTCGGCAATAAAGGCTTGCAATGCAGGATTGTGGCTGGCAGCCGCAGTAGCTAGGGGATGTTCAGCCGCCACCGCAACATAGGTTGCACCTAATAAAGTGTCGGGGCGGGTGGTGTAAACCTGTAAATAATCGGCATCATTGCCTGTTAAACCTTGCTTGCTTTGGTCTGCCACACGAAAACGCACCGTCATGCCGCGCGATTTACCAATCCAGTTGCGCTGCATGGTTTTAACTTGCTCGGGCCAGTTTAAATCTTCCAAATCTGCTAAGAGCTGTTCGGCATAATCAGTGATTTTGAAGTAATACATAGGGATTTCGCGTTTCTCAATCAACGCACCCGAACGCCAACCGCGTCCATCAATCACTTGCTCATTTGCCAATACCGTTTGGTCAACAGGGTCCCAGTTTACCGTTCCCAGTTTTTTATACACCACCCCTTTTTCAAACAATTTGGTAAACAAGAGTTGTTCCCAACGATAATATTCAGGTGTACAAGTGGCGATTTCGCGTTCCCAATCAAAGGCAAAACCCAAGCTCTTGAGCTGATTGCGCATATACGCAATGTTTTCATACGTCCATTTGGCAGGCGCAACTTTACGGTCGATGGCGGCATTTTCGGCAGGCATACCAAATGCGTCCCAACCCATAGGCTGCAACACATTAAAGCCATTTAATAATTTATAGCGACTCAACACATCGCCAATGGTGTAATTGCGTACATGCCCCATGTGCAATTTGCCGCTGGGATAGGGGAACATGGATAAACAGTAGTATTTAGGTTTGGAAGCGTCTTCCGCCACATTGAAAATACGGGCAGCTTCCCATTTCGCTTGTGCTGCGGGTTCAACAACAGAGGGTTGATATTGTTCTTGCATAATGATTACTTTGTGAAAATCTGCCCATCAGGCAGGAGTGAAAAATTAAAGTGGCAAAGATTATAGCGGTTCTTGCCCCATTCTGCGAGACACGCGCAATACACCCTCAAGCGATACAACATTTTTTTACGCAATCTAGGCTGTTGAATCCAACAAAACATCAGCCTCAGCCCACTGAAGTTTTAAAACCGCTTCTGTTATAATGTTGCCCTTTGTTTTCACTGAATTTTTATCTTTGCCATGATGTCCTGCCCCGATTTATCGCAAACCCTTGCAAAAGACCGTCATTTTCTCCAATCCGCTTTCAAACATCCCAAAAAATGGGGCGGATTGAAAACCATTGAACAAAAATACCAAAAATCACACGAAATCTTTTTAAAACGTCAAGCCAAACAACCCAAGCCACAATATGATGGCAACCTGCCTGTGCATGAGCGTTTAGACGACATCAAAACCGCCATTCAAAACCACCAAGTTACCATTATTTGCGGAGAGACAGGTTCGGGCAAAACCACCCAGTTGCCTAAAATCTGTTTAGAGTTGGGGCGTGGTGTGGCAGGGCTGATAGGGCATACCCAACCGCGCCGATTGGCAGCGCGTTCCGTTGCCGAACGAATTGCCGAAGAATTAGGCAGTCCATTGGGCGAAGCTGTGGGCTATAAAGTACGCTTTAACGACCACACCTCCCGCGATGCCTATGTAAAACTGATGACAGACGGCATTTTATTAGCAGAAACACAAACCGACCGTTTTTTAACCGCCTACGACACCCTCATTATCGATGAAGCCCACGAGCGCAGTTTAAACATTGATTTTCTATTGGGTTATTTAAAACAACTGTTGCCCAAACGCCCCGATTTAAAAGTTATCATCACTTCCGCCACCATTGATGCCGAACGCTTTTCACGCCATTTTAACCATGCGCCTGTGATTGAAGTGAGTGGGCGTACCTATCCTGTGGAAATCTTATACCGTCCATTAAATGAACAAGATGAAGATGAGGCAGAAATAGAAATGGCAGATGCCATTGTGGACGCAGCAGACGAATTAGCACGATATGGCGAAGGCGATATTTTAGTGTTTTTGGCAGGCGAACGTGAAATTCGTGAAGCCGCAGAAGCCTTGCGTAAATCCCCTTTACGGCGTGATGACGAAATTCTGCCCTTGTTTGCTCGTTTATCCCATGCCGAACAGCATAAAATCTTCCACCCTAGCGGCAGCAAACGGCGCATTGTGTTGGCAACCAATGTGGCGGAAACCTCGCTAACTGTGCCGCGTATTCGCTATGTGATTGATACAGGCTTAGCGCGGGTGAAACGCTATTCCGCCCGTGCCAAAGTGGAACAACTGCATGTAGAAAAAATCTCCCAAGCCGCCGCCCAACAAAGGGCAGGGCGATGCGGGCGCGTAGCAGCAGGCGTGTGTGTGCGTTTGTATGCCGAAGACGATTTCAATCAGCGCAGCGCGTTTACCGACCCTGAAATCATCCGCAGCAATTTGGCAGCGGTGATTTTGCGTATGGCAGCCTTAAAACTGGGTGATGTGGCAGCATTTCCCTTTCTCGAAGCTCCCGAACAGCGTTATATCAACGATGGCTTTCAGGTGTTGTTGGAATTGGGGGCGGTGGAGGTTGTCTGAAAATAGCAGTCTCATAAACGGTCGCAGGCATAGGATAGTTTGAAAATGCAACCTTAATTGAAACCAAATAAAAGCAGCCCGCACCTTCGTGTGAAGTTTCGGATTGCTTTTTTATTTTTCAGGCGATCTTTACAGCTAATCTGAAAAAGGCTGTCTGAAAGCGATAAAGGTTGCCTGAAGGTGAAGACTTTAACTTCTTTCAAACTCGATTTTAATACCTTGCACTTCTCTAAAAATCGACTAAAATAGCTCAATTATAAAAAATTGCGTAATTTAGGTATCTGTATGAAAATTTCTAGACCTCCGGAATTTGCTCTATTGCAACAGGAATATGTGCAGCATTTCACTGAAAAAATGGCACAAACTGCAGAGCTGCTGAAGTCTGCAGCAGATAATCCTAATATAGACATTTCCGATTTTCTTGCTGAAATCAAAGATTATTCCGAATTTTCCGTTACCGATGAAAGAGGAATATACCTGCACTGGGACAAATTTCGTAGGATTCACACAGAGGATACACGGATGAAGTGGCGCGCTGTAAAGGTAAGCCGCAGAAAAATCCAAAAACCAATTGATTTTCCGTTTGAGCACCAATTTTGGTTCTGTATTCCCGACTCCTTACAGGCGCAACTTCATCTGATTGATAAAAGCTGCGGCAGCAATATCGGCACGTCCAATCTAAGCGGTTTCGGCAGAAGCGAGCAAAACAGATTCCTACTTAAGTCTCTGATTATGGAAGAAGCGATTACATCTGCCCAATTAGAAGGTGCGGCCACCACGCGCAAAGTAGCCAAGGACATGCTCAAATCGCAGCGCAAACCTAAAACTAAAGACGAAATCATGATAGTAAACAACTATCACCTGATGAAAAAAGCGGTGAAACTGAAAAGTACGCCATTGAGTGTTGAAATAATTTTAGATTTGCACCGTATCGCCACCAGCAATGCTATTGAAAATCAGGCAGAACCCGGGCAATTCAGGCGGGACAACGAAATCTTTATTGCCGATACCGACGGCAACAGTCTGTACCAACCGCCGCCGCACGAGCAGGTCCATACACTGATGGAAGCAGTATGCACATTTGCCAACAATACTTATGACGGCGCAGAAAATCCGTTTATCCATCCGATTGTCCAAGCCATCATCCTGCATTTCCTTATTGGCTACATCCACCCATTCGGCGACGGCAACGGACGGACAGCGCGGGCTTTGTTTTATTGGTTTATGCTCAAAAACGGCTACTGGTTGTTTGAATATATATCCATCAGCCGCTTGCTGAAAAATGCTCCTGCCCAATACGCCAAGTCCTATCTGTATGCAGAAACCGATGATTTGGATTTAACCTATTTCATCTATTACCAATGTGACATTATCAAACGGGCTATCTCAGATTTGGAGAACTACATTTCCGACAAACAGAAACACCAGCAGGAATTCAAAGCAGCAATTGCCCAATATACCGAAAAGATAGGAAAGTTGAACCAGCGGCAAATCGGCATCCTGCAAAAAGCGATGGAAGAAAGCGGAAAAATCTTTACCGCACAAGAAATTGCAAATCAATATGGTGTCTCTTTGAATACTGCACGCAGTGATTTAAGCAAGCTGGGGGAACATAGATTTCTCGTGCCGTTCAAATCAGGAAATGCTTTGGAATATGTTGCCCCTCAGGATTTATTGGAAAGATTAGAGAGAAAATAGTTTGGCTATCCTAAAATACAACCCGAACCAAGTTAAAACAAAAACAGTCCGCACCTTACAAAGCGAAGTCGCGGACTGCTTTTTGCTTTCGTACTCCATTCTATAAAAACATTATGTTTCAACACACAGGACGACACATAAAGCGTCGCCCTACGTGTTGCCCTGAAACAGAAGGAGTTACGCCCCTCCTGTTTGAATGATCCGCCATCAATGGCGGGGTTTCAACCGAAAAGGAAATTTGATGAAAACAATTGGTTGCTTTTCCCGCACTGCAAACCACAGACAGTATGTACACCAAGAATCCTTCTATCTAAAGTACAGTACATCCCGACAGCTACATCGTACTGCTGTGTTATACAACCCTGATACTGCTATGCAGTAATCCTGCCTTTAACCAGCAGCTTTCAACCTTCCTGATTACACGCTGGGCTATGATATGCCATTTTCAGGTTATACCGAAGATTCGATAATAGGCTTGATTACAGGTAATGCGAGCAGCCTAAATATCCGCAACAGAGAAGTGGAATTATTATCCGCAATAAGGTGACATACAACCTGCGAAGAATATAAATTGAGACCACGTAGGGCATCAATGCCTGACCTAAACACTATGCAAGATACTAAAAATCAAACACGTCGCTTAGGCATTGATGCCCGACAAAACCCAACAAATGACAAAACCCTTTCAGACGACCCGCAATCCCGTCCAACCCATCCCCGCTACCGCCTAACCAAACTCGGTGAGCAAATGGCGCGGCTGCCCATTGATCCGAAAATTGCTCGCATTTTGTTGGCGGCGCAAAAGCACGACTGCATGGCGGAAATATTGGTAATTGTGTCCGCCCTCTCTATTCAAGACCCACGCGAACGTCCTTTAGAGGCGCGTGAAGCTGCCAATAAGGCACACGAACGTTTTACCGATAAACAATCGGATTTTTTAGTTTACCTTAATATTTGGGACAGCTTCCAACGCGAACGTGAAAAAGGCTTGTCTAACAAACAATTAGTGCAATGGTGTCATCAATATTTTCTATCCCATTTGCGGATGCGTGAATGGCGCGAGCTACACAAACAGCTTGCTGAAATCGCTATTGAAATGGGCTTAACCACACCCGAACGCGCGTTTAGAAAAACACCCGTACAAGAACAGCTACAAGTCAGCGAGCCAACAGGTGACCAAGATTTATCCGCCCAATTTAAACAAAAACAACTGGATAAAAAACAACATCGCGCCCATATCCGCGCCACCAAAGAAGCCAACTATGAACAAATCCATCGCGCCCTGCTCACAGGTTTAATCGCTCATGTTGGTATGAAATCCCCCGAAGGGCATGATTATACGGGTGCGCGTGGCAGCCATTTTCATTTGTTTCCTGCTTCCGCACTGTTTAAATCCAAACCCAAATGGGTGATGGCAGCCGAACTCACCGAAACCAGTAAACTCTATGCGCGTGATGTGGCAGCGATTCAGCCCGAATGGATAGAACAAGAAGCACGGCATTTGGTGCGTTATCACTATTTTGAACCCCATTGGGAAGCCAAACGGGGTGAAGTGGTGGCGAGCGAACGAGTAACCCTTTATGGTTTAACCGTCTTGCCGCGCCGTCCGATTGCTTATGGCAAAGTCGCCCCCGAAGAAGCACGCGAAATCTTTATCCGCAGCGCGCTGGTGGCACAAGAATGTGATTTAAAAGCTGATTTCTTTATCCACAACAAAAAACTCATCCGCGAAATCACCGAGCTGGAACACAAATCGCGTAAACAAGACGTATTGGTGGATGAAGAAGTGCTGTTTGATTTCTACCATCAAAAACTGCCACTGGTTTATAGCCCCAGCACCTCAGAAACCCGTTCTGCGAAAACCTACCCCCTCGCCGATATCCGCACCTTCCAAAGCTGGCTCAAAACTGCCGAGCAAGACCACCCACACCTCTTGTTTCTCAGCAAAGAAGACCTGATGCAGCACGCCGCCGCGCACATCACCGAAGAACAATTCCCCAAGTTCTACAAAACACCCGATGGCAAATTCAAACTCAACTATCGTTTTGAACCACACCATCCACTCGATGGCGTTACCCTCACCGTGCCACTCACCGTACTGAATCGTTTGCACGCCCCTGCGCTTGAATGGTTGGTACAAGGCATGTTGCGTGAAAAACTGCAACTGCTGATTAAAGCCCTGCCCAAACAAATCCGCCGCATTTGCGTGCCTGTGCCCGAATTTATCACCAAGTTTTTAGAGAGCAACCCCAACCGCCAAGAGCCAATTATTCCCCAACTTGCCCGTTTTATCGCCAAAACCGCTGGCGATATGCGCCTGCTTGAACAAATCAACCTTGACGACTGGCAAGCGTTCAAACTGCCCGAACACTGCTATTTCAATCTACGCATCATCGATGATGGTGGGCAAGAACTTGCCTGCGGACGCGACCTTGCCAAACTACAACAAGAATTAGGGCAAGCTGCAGCCCTTACCTTCCGCGACAACACCCAAGAATTTGAGCGCGACAACGTCAGCAACTGGGACATTGGCACCTTGCCCGAATCCATCAAATTCGCCCGTGGCAAACAACAACTTGTCGGCTATCTTGGTTTACAAAAAGAAAAAAACGGCAACATCGCCCTGCGCCTCTTTGACACCGCCGAAGCCGCTCAAGCCGCCCACCGCCAAGGCGTGATTGCCCTGATGCAGCTTCAGCTCAAAGAACACATGAAAGATCTCAACAAAGGTATACAAGGCTTCACCCAAGCTGCCATGCTGCTCAAACACATTCCTGCCGACACCCTGCGCGACGACCTCACCGCCGCCATCTGCGACCGCGCCTTTATCGGTGATGACGAACTGCCACGCGATGAAAAAACCTTTAAAGAACAAATCAAACGCGCCCGCAGCCGCCTGCCCGCCGTCAAAGAAGCCATGAGCCGATATTTGCAGGAATTCGCCCAAGTGTATGCCGAACTCAACAGCAAACTGGGCAAGCACCCACTCACGCCCATTTTGCGCGAGCAACTCAACCAACTGATTTATCAAGGATTTGTTAGCCAAGCGCCATGGCAACAATGGCAACGTATGGCGGTGTATCTGCACGCCATGCTCAAACGCATGGAAAAATATTCCGCCAACCCCGCCCGCGACCAAGCGCGTGAAGACGATATTCAAGAGCTGTATATGATGTGGCAAGAAAAAGTCAATGCGTTGAAAATGCAAGGGAAAGTGGTTTCGGAAGACGTGGCGCAATTTTATTGGCAGTTGCAGGAATTGCGCGTGTCGTTGTTCGCGCAGGAATTGAAAACGCCTTATCCTGTTTCGGTTAAGCGGTTGATGAAGGAGTGGGATAGTTTAATTAAGTAGGTTTTCAGGTTGCCTGACAAGGTATTTTGGCAACCTGAAAATAATATAAAAAAACAAAATAATATAAAAACACTTTTAGTTTTATTCTGTAATCTTTATTTTATTTTGGAAATATTTATAAAATTGAAGTAATAATTGTAACAGAAATAATGTAATATCCTCACAATTTTCTTCAGTTAAAGATATTTTTCCATATTTTCTATCCTTGTGATGAACTAAAGAATTTCTATACGAATATAAATCTTTTGCTACTAATGTAGCTATTTTTGTTATACTTTTTTTATTATTGGTATTGCTATTAACTGTATTATTAACTGTATTATTAACTGTATTAAATACTCCTAGTGTGTTTGGATTTATTTTAATAAATCTACTAAATTCACTAAATTCATCTGATTCAAGCGCTGTGATATTTTTTATTAAATTTCCTGACGTATCCGATAAGTATTTAAAAAAAATCATTTCAATTAATTTTTCAATAGAATCTTTTTCTTTATATTCCCAATTAAATGATTGAGAAATTTCATGATAATCGGAATACTCTAATTTTTTAGAGGAATTATTTTTTTCAACAAAATATGCATATGTATGTGGAATCCAATATAAAGCTTCTAAACACTTATACAATTCCAAAAAAGCATTTTTCCAATATAACGATGATAAACTATTAAGAATAAATTCGATATCAAAAAAATTAATTTTTTTATCATCTAAATCAGTTTTATCTACTAATAATTTAATGTTATTTAAATAAGATTGTAGATTATTTTCTGAGTTTTTGCTACTATTTAGATATCTTAATGATTCTATATTGCAAAAAAATTCTATTGCTATTCTATATAATGAATAGTCATACATAAAATTTTCTTTATCTATTTGAAATAGAAAAATATCTTCATAAAATCCCATATAGTCGCTAATTGTAATCCCATCTACTAACTTATCTATCAAATTTAATTTATTATTTTTATATTCGCTTCTTATTTCAATAAATCTATTAAACTCATGTATTAAAAATAAGAAAGTTGGGACATCTGGTTTGTAATCATTCTCTTCATCAACAGGGAACTGTTCATTTATAAATGTAATCTCTGATAACTGTTGTAATGATAATTTAGTTCCAATGAGTACAACATATTTATGCTCACCATGTTCTATTATAGTAATAATACCTCCCGTTGGAATTAAAAGACTAGAAATATTACCTTGTACTATTTTTAATTCATTAAATTTTTTTATATAATCTGCATTATCAAAAGACTTGAGTTCAGGAAGAGAAGTAGGTTCAATAAAAGATTTAATTTTTTGGGTTAAACTACCTACGCATATTCGAAAACTTTTTGTCATAATATTATTTCCATATATGATATAAACCATTATCTACATTAATAATATCATCCATTTTTTCAAATAATATAGAAAATGCTTTATCAAATAATTCACGTTCAAATCTACCAGCCTGACCAACTCGTTGATTAACCCTTTCATTCAATGCATCTAATGCTAAAAAAGTATCCAATTCAGAAGTAGTTTTCTGTTCAAGCTTGTTAATAAATTCATTAATTTGGTTTTCAAATTTACTCATTCTATCCGCAATAGTTTCATCATCTGCTAGTTGAAATTCTCCTAAAATTTTCTTAGAAATTGCTGAGAAAAAACCAATTAATACAGTTTTGGAATTGAAAATTTCACTACCAGATTTAAATCTTAATTCGGTATTTTCTGCTACTGAAGACTTTCCAAATATTTTTTTAAATTTAAGTTGAATATCTAAACATTTAATAAAATATCCAGTAAAATCTTTCTTTGAGTTACTCTCAATAACTTCGAGTCTAGCAAAATCTTCAGCGATTTTATCTTTTAAATCAATAACATCTGAATTTCTGGAAGAAAATACCAAATATAGCTCTGTAATAAAACTCGCTTTATATTTATCATTTTTTAAATTATTATTTTTATCAAATAAAATTTCAGCTTCAATTCCGCTGTTATCCACCATTTCTTTAATATTATTAATAATAGGACGATAAATGGATTCCAATTGTCTCTCTAATCCCCACGGAATTTGCCCTGTATTTAATACTAGCATTCTATAAATTAAACTATTAAGTTGAGTTGCAATCCAAAATTCAATTCTTAATAAAGTTTGTTCTTGTAATTCAATATTGTTAAGTAATATTTCTTTGAGTGCTGTAGTTCTCTGCATACCATCAATAATTAAAATTTGTTCTTTATCAAAATTTTGAATAAAATTTACAAATTCATCATTAATGTCATCATCTTTGATTAACTTCAAGAAATTTTCTTTGTTATTGTCATCATTTTTCAAGTATATACCTAATACAATAGAAGGTAGAACAGCACCTTCTTTAACGTCTCTTACCATTCTTTCACGAATAGTTTTAGCAGTTTTTGTTTTTAAAGCCTCTCGTTGCCCATCAATATTTCCATTATTTTCATAAGCATAATCTGTAAGTGCTAAAAAATCTTTAGCATTCATTTCTACTAATAGTGAATAACAATCAACCCTTTTATCATGTAAATAATTTAAAAATTTCATTTAGTTTCCTTTATAATTAAATTAAAAAATAATTTTTTATTATACATAAAAGCAATTATATTTCAAGGATTTCCCCATGCCCGAACTCCCCGAAGTAGAAACCACCCTGCGCGGTATTGCGCCCTATATTCACAACCAAACCATTGCCCATGCCACCGTGCGCCAGCCTAAATTGCGTTGGGCGGTGCCTGCCGATTTGTCGGCGCGGTTGCAGGGCGAAACCGTGCGCGAATGTGTGCGTTATGCCAATTAATCAACCAAAGGTTATCTGAAAACCTATTTGGTAGGGCGCAGATGGCATTATTTTTTTGAGGAAACCTGTATTTTAACAGCAACCAGCAGCTCTCAACTGCACAGTTATTGATGGTAATCATCAGCGCAAGCATTGATTCAGTTTGATTTTTTCTCAAACAATGGCTACAATACCAAATACGATATATTTCAGTAGGGTAATTCTTAAATTGAGTTACCCTACCTATTTTTGTATAAGGTAAACAACCTTATTCGTTCTTTTAACTTGTTCTTTAATTAAGGAATTTAGCTCATGGCTAAGGAAAAATTTGAACGTAGCAAACCGCACGTAAACGTTGGCACCATCGGTCACGTTGACCATGGTAAAACCACCCTGACTGCTGCTTTGACTACCATTTTGGCTGAAAAATTCGGCGGTCAAGCAAAAGGCTACGACCAAATTGACAACGCGCCCGAAGAAAAAGCGCGTGGTATCACCATTAACACCTCTCACGTAGAATACGAAACCGAAGGTCGCCACTACGCACACGTAGACTGCCCAGGTCACGCCGACTATGTAAAAAACATGATTACTGGCGCGGCTCAAATGGACGGTGCCATTTTGGTATGTTCTGCTGCTGACGGTCCTATGCCACAAACCCGCGAACACATCTTGTTGGCTCGCCAAGTAGGCGTACCTTACATCATCGTATTCATGAACAAATGCGACATGGTTGATGATGAAGAGTTGTTAGAATTGGTTGAAATGGAAATCCGTGACTTGTTGTCAAGCTACGACTTCCCAGGCGACGATTGCCCAATCGTACAAGGTTCAGCTTTGCGCGCTTTAGAAGGCGACGCTGCATACAAAGAAAAAATCTTTGAATTGGCTGCTGCATTAGACAGCTACATTCCAACTCCAGAGCGTGCGATTGACAAACCATTCTTGTTGCCAATCGAAGACGTATTCTCAATTTCTGGTCGTGGTACCGTAGTAACAGGTCGTGTAGAGCGCGGTATCATCAAAGTAGGCGAAGAGATTGAAATCGTTGGTTTGAAAGAAACCCAAAAAACCACTTGTACTGGCGTGGAAATGTTCCGCAAACTGTTAGACGAAGGTCAAGCAGGCGA
>JBHADP010000019.1:0-13646 GCA_041855125.1 Neisseria sp.
AGAATATGTTTTGCCATTTCCACCACAATATAATCCGCAGGCAGCTGATTATCATCGGTGTAGCGGCTTAAACCTTGTAAACAAGCAGGGCAAGAGGTGAGCATTTTCACAGGCTCGCCTTGTGGTAATTGCTTGAGGTTTTTCTCAATTTCTTCTTGTTTGCGGAACTTCACTTGCGTGGCAATGTCGGGGCGTTTGACAGCAAACATACCCGATTCGCCACAACAACGGTCGCTCAACACCACTTCTTTACCCATTAACTCGCTGGTCATTTTGGTGGCATTCATGGTTTTTATGGGGCTATGACATGGGTCGTGATACAAATATTGTTGTCCGCTCACGCCATCGAGTTTGATGCCTTTTTCCAGCAAAAATTCATGAATATCAATGATGCGACTATTGGGGAAAATGTCTTCAAAACGGTATTTTTCTAATTGGTCGTAACACGTTCCGCAGCTGACCACAACGGTTTTAATATCCAAATAATTCAGCGTATTGGCTAAGCGGTGGAATAAAACGCGGTTTTCGGTGGTCATTTGTTCGGCTTTGTCTTTATTGCCGCCTGCATCTTGTGGATAGCCGCAACACAGATAACCCGGGGGCAACACGGTTTGTACGCCTGCGTGCCAAAGCATGGCTTGTGTGGCTAAACCCACTTGGCTGAATAAACGTTCAGAACCGCAACCAGGGAAATAGAACACCGCTTCGCTGTCTTCGGGCAGTTGCGGATTGCGGATAATCGGCACCACTTTATCGTCTTCAATGTTTAACAGAGCGCGGGCAGTGCGAAGGGGAACGTTGCGTGGTAAAGGACGATTGATAAAATGCACCACTTGTTCTTTGATAGGCGAACCGCCTGTGGTGGCTTTGGGGGTGGCTTTTTGTTTGCCTGCACCCACATGCAGTTTTTTGCCCCATTCATAGCCCAGATTTTGCAGCTTAAAGCCTGCTTCCACCACGCCTTTACGCAATAAATTGATGGTGCGAGGGTCTTTGGCATTGAGCATTGCCATGCCTGCTGCCACCGCAGGGTTAAATTTGCGTTTGCCTGATTTGTGCAGATAATTGCGAATGGCGACAGTAACATCACCAAAATCAATGTTCACAGGACAAGGTTTCACGCAACGATGGCAAACGGTGCAATGGTCGCCCACATCGTTTAGCTCATCAAAATGCTTCATGGATACGCCACGGCGCGTTTGTTCTTCATATAAAAACGCTTCGGTGAGCAAGCCCACGCCTAAAATCTTATTGCGAGGGCTGTATAACAAATTGGCGCGTGGCACATGGGTGCTGCACACGGGTTTACATTTACCGCAACGCAAACAGTCTTTAACCGATTCGGCAATCGTACCCAAATCAGACTGTTCCATAATCAAGGATTCCACGCCCAATAATTCAAATGACGGTGTGTAGGCGTTGCGTAAATCTGAGCCTTTCATCAATTTATGGCGGTTAAAACGTCCTTGTGGGTCGATTTTGGCTTTGTAGTCCCAAAAGGGTTGCATTTCTTCATCGGTGAGAAACTCCAGCTTGGTGATACCAATGCCGTGTTCACCCGAAATCACGCCATTTAAACTGCGTGCAATGTTCATAATGCGTTCAACTGCTTTATGTGCGGTTTGCAGCATTTCATAATCATCAGAATTGACAGGGATATTGGTGTGTACATTGCCATCGCCCGCGTGCATATGTAATGCCACAAACACACGACCCCGTACCACTTTGGCATGAATATTGCCCAAACCTGCCATGATTTTGGTATCGGTTTTGCCGCTAAAAATCTCCGCCAAAGGTTTCATCACATCGGATTTAATCGACACGCGCAAACGGAAATCGCGGAAGGCAATAAAGCAGCTTTCTTCATCTTTGGCGGCAGCATCGGCATAGACTGCATTGCCATAACGGGTTTTATATTCGCTCAAAGGCGTGTCTAAATGGGCTAACAGCCATTGCCAACGCTCTTGCACCGCTTGCACATGGGCAAGTGCGTGATTGGCGCGTTCGCCTAATAATTCTTGGCTGGGTAAATCGGTTCCCATTTTATCCACAGGCAACTTGCCTTGCAGATATTGAATCAGCGCATCACATAATGCTAATTTGTTTTTAATGGATAACTCAATATTGATGCGTTCAATACCATCGGAATATTCCCCCAGTCGTTCTAAAGGAATCACCACATCTTCATTGATTTTAAAAGCGTTGGTGTGTTTGGCGATGGCAGCAGTGCGGCTGCGGTCAAGCCAGAAGGTTTTACGCGCTTCAGGGCTAACGGCGATAAAACCTTCGCCATCACGCGCTTGTGCCAGTTTAACAATATGCTCGGCAGCTTCAATCACCGCCGCTTCATCATCACTCACAATATCGGCAATCAACACCATTTTCGGGCGACCTTTGCCAGCCGCTTTGGTGGCATAGCCCACCGCGCGTACATAACGCCAATCCAAATGTTCTAAGCCTGCCAGTTTCACGCTGTGATGCGCCAAGAGATAATCGCGAATTTCCACAATAGAGGGCGTGGCATTGGCAACTGTGCCAAAAAATTCCAAACAAATGGTGCGAATGTATTTGGGCATGGTGTGCAACACAAATGCCACGCTGGTGATGATGCCATCGGTACCTTCTTTTTGCACCCCTGGTAAGCCGCTTAAGAATTTATCGGTTACGTCTTTGCCCAAACCCACTTTGCGGAATTTGTGTCCTGCAATTTCTAAGCGTT
Organism: Neisseria sp.; assembly: GCA_041855125.1. Taxonomy (GTDB): domain Bacteria; phylum Pseudomonadota; class Gammaproteobacteria; order Burkholderiales; family Neisseriaceae; genus Neisseria. The sequence continues at coordinate 2,720 of JBHADP010000019.1, forward strand.
CGGTTTTGGCGATGTTTAAACCATCGGGTGTGAGGGTATGAACATCGAAAATGGCGGTTTCTTCATCATGGATTTTGCCAAAGTTATGACGCACCCGTTCGATTTTGAGCCATTCGCCTTGCGGATTGACCATTTTCCAGTAAGCCAAATTGTCGAGCGCGGTTCCCCACAACACGGCTTTTTTACCGCCTGCGTTCATGGCAACATTGCCGCCCACGCAAGAAGCATCGGCAGAAGTGGGGTCAACGGCAAACACCAGTTTGGCGGCAGTGGCGGTTTCTTCTACGCGCCGTGTTACCACCCCTGCACCACAATGAATAATCGGGTGGGTACCTTCTAAGCCTGCAAGAGCAACATATTGCACGCCGTTGTGTTTATCCAATTTTTCGGTGTTAATCACGGCACTCATGGCATCAAGCGGCACTGCGCCCCCTGTATAACCTGTGCCACCCCCACGCGGAATAATGGTTAAATCCAGTTCAATTAAGGCTTTAACCAAAGGGGCGACTTCGTCTTCGGTGTCGGGATTGATAACAACAAAGGGGTATTCCACACGCCAGTCGGTTGCATCGGTAACGTGGGTAACACGCGCCAAGCCGTCAAACATGATGTTGTGTTTGGCGGTGATTTTGCTAAGACGCGCTAGGATTTGTTCGCGCTTTTTGCGTGTGATGTCAAAGCTGTTGTCAAAGCGTTTTACAGCAGCTTCTGCTGCTTGCAATAATTGGGCAACTTGGGCGTTGTCATCGCGGCGTTTTTGGATTTCGCCCAAACGATGGCGCATTTCTTGCACCAATGCTGCTTGGCGATTGGGGTGTTCTAATAAATCATCCACCAGATAGGGATTGCGTACCACCACCCAAATATCGCCCAAAACTTCAAATAGCATACGCGCGGAGCGTCCTGTGCGGCGTTGGCTGCGTAAGTCTTGCAATACATTCCAAGCGTGTTCGCCTAATAAACGAATCACGATTTCGCGGTCGGAATAGGAAGTGTAGTTGTAGGGAATTTCGCGGATACGTTGCTGGGTAGTCATGGTGGTGTGTTCCATAAGTCTTGAATAACGCTGGGTTGTTATGTTTAGGGGATGAATGATTTAAAAGGGGTTTTCGATGCAAGGGAACTCGCCATTTTAGCCGATTTTATGGCAGGGGGCGTATGAAATTTGTGTGAGTGAAGCATGAGTTTTGTGAATGTGGGCAAAAACTGCTTGGCGGTGTGGGAGAAGATGGGCTATAATGTTTTTTCTATGGCGGGTCTCCCTACATGGTAATTTGGAACAACGGGTCAGGGGCGGAAGCCAGCAGCCCACTCTGAAAAACCAGTGCTAGGGGTTAGGCTCGCCACTCTTATTTTTAAAACACCGAATGTTAGTGCATTCGGTGTTTTTGTTTATTTTAAGCTCACTAAGCGGGTGCCTGCTAAGTAGTCGTATAGAAATTGGCGGTCGGGGTGGAAGAAGGCAAAGCCCCATGGCAGTATCCACCAAATGAGGGCTGCCGCAAAAGCGGTTTTGGGCGGAATGCCCATGCCTTGATGTAAACCTGCATAGGCTAATAGGGGGACAAACACGAGTAATAAACACGCCCAAATAAAGCGTAAACGCAGTTGGGCTAATGGGGGCTGATAGCCTGCTTGGTTGCTTAAGCCAATATGCCAAACACGCATGGGCAGGGTTTGTCCTTTTTTGTGCCAGTTGAGTTTGAAGTAATACCACCATGCCCACAAGATGATGAGGGTAACAACGGGGCTGGCTAAGATGGGGAGGAATGAGTTGAGCAGCATGGCAAGTAAGCCTGCTGGTATGAAGGCGATGCAGGTGATGGCGGCAATCAGGAGCAGTTCGTAAAGTAAGCCAGCAAAACGGCGTTTGAGTGAGGCGGTGGGTAGTGGGGTCATGGGGATTCCGTGTTAAAGCTGAAAATGTTGTTGAATTGCTGTCAGGGCGGTGGGCAGCATGTTGGGGCTGTGATAGGGGTCGATGAGGTGTTGTGCGCCCAGTTTGCGTAACCATGTGAGTTGTCGTTTGGCAAGCTGACGGGTGGCGATGATGCCTTGTTCGACAAATTCGGTGTGGGTGAGACGCTGGGCGAGGTAATCCCATGCTTGGCGATAACCCACGCAGCGCATGGCGGTGCTGTCGGCAGTGAGACTGGGATATTGGGCTTGTAGGTGTTTGACTTCGTCAAGCAAGCCTTGTGTGAGCATGGTTTGAAAGCGTAGGGCGATGTTTTGATGTAAACGGGCGCGTTCGGCTGGAATCAGGGCAAGGGTGCTGAGGTTTAAGGGGGCGTGTTGGGTTTGGGCGTTGAAATGGGCGCTGAGGGGTTTGCCTGTGAGCAAAAATACTTCTAAGGCGCGTTCAATGCGTTGGCTGTCGGTGGGTTGGAGGCGTGCCGCAGTAGGCGGGTCGATGTGTTGTAAACGTTGATACAGATATGCGATGCCGTGTTGTTGTTTATCGGCATGCAGTTGGGCGCGTAGGGTGGGGTCGGCTTCGGGTAAGTCGTTTAAGCCTTGTGTTAAGGCGTGGTAATACATCATGGTGCCGCCCACGATGATGGGGAGTTTGCCACGCTGGTGTATTTCTTGGCATAAGCGGGTGCAGTCGTTGACAAATTGGGCAGCGCTGTATGCTTCAAGTGGTGAGATGATGTCGATGAGATGGTGGGGCACGCTGGCTAATTCGGCAGCAGTGGGTTTGGCGGTGCCGATGTTCATGTCGCGATACACTAAGGCGGAATCGAGACTGATGATTTCGATGGGAAGTTGTTGTGCCAATTCTAGGGCAAGACGGGTTTTGCCGCTGGCAGTAGGGCCTAAGATGGCAAAGGCTTGGGGTGTGGGATTCATGCTGCGTCCTGTTGTTCTGCCATTTTGATGGCTTGTTGTACGTCCACGGCAACGATGCGCGATACGCCTTTTTCTTGCATGGTAACGCCTATGAGTTGTTCTGCCATTTCCATGGTCAGGCGGTTGTGCGAGATATAGAGAAACTGGGTGTGTGCCGACATTTCTTTTACGAGCTGGCAAAAACGGCTGGTGTTGGCATCGTCTAGGGGGGCATCTACTTCGTCTAATAAGCAGAAGGGGGCAGGGTTGAGGCTAAACAAGGCAAACACGAGGCTCATGGCGGTGAGGGCTTTTTCACCACCGCTTAGAAGGTGAATGGTGCTGTTTTTCTTACCAGGTGGACGCGCCATGATGGAAATGCCTGCGGTGAGTAAGTCATCGCCTATCATGTGGAGATGGGCTTCGCCGCCGCCAAATAGGGTGGGGAAGAAGGTGTGGACTTTTTCATTGACGGCATCAAAGGTTTCTTTGAAACGGGCTTTGGTTTCGTGGTCAATTTGGGCGATGGCTTCTTCGAGTAATTGGATGGCGGATAGGAGGTCTTGGCTTTGTTCTTGGTAATAGCGTTCTCGTTCACGCGCATCTTCGAGTTCTTCTAAGGCAGCCAGATTGACTGCGCCTAATGTTTGGATTTGTTGTAATAGGCGGTTGATGTCGGCATGGAGTTGGGATAAATCGTTGGGTTGTAAGGCGATTTCTGCCAGTTGGTTGAAGTCGGCATGGCGCTCACTTAGGTTTTGGTGGAAGTGTTTGGCGTTGAGCAAGGCTTCTTGTTGTTGTAACAGGGCTTCTTGGGTGGCAGCTTGGAGTTGGGGCAGGTTGGCAGCAAGGGTTTGTTGTTGGGCATAATATTGATGCCCTTGCTGTTGGGTTTGTGTTAAACGGGTTTGGGCGGCTTGGATTTGTTGTTCTAAGTCGATGAGATGTTCTTCTAAGGTGGCAAGTTGTTGGCGTTGTTCTTCGTCTTGTTGGCTGTATTCAGATGAATGGAGTAAATCGGTTTGGCGTTGTTGGAGCTCTTCGGCTTGTTGGTTGAGGCTGATGTGTTGTTGTTGCAGTGATTGCTGACGTTGTTGCAGTTTGTGGCTGGCAACTTCGGCAATACCATATTGGCGATTGGCTTCTAATAATGCCAATCGGGCTTGTTTGAATTGGTTTTGTTGTTGTTGGCGTTCGTGGTTGAGCCGTTGTTGTTGGGCTTCTAATTCGGCAACTGATTCGCTAAAGAGGGCGATGTCGTCTTGTAAACCTGCATCTGTTTGTTGTAAGACGGTTTGTTCTTCGTGTAGTTGGAGCAGTTCTTGTTCAATGTGTTCACGGCGTAATTGTCCTTGGTTGGTGCGTGCCAGTAATTCGGTGGCACGCGCTTGGGCAGCTTGCAACTGTCCGCTGTGTTGGCGTTGTTGGGCAAGCCATTGTTTGTGTTGGGTTTCTTGGGTGGTTAAGGCGTGTTGGAGATGTTGGCATTGTTGTTCGGCAGTCGCCAGTTGGGGGGCGAGTGTTGCCAATTCTGCGGTTAATTTATCGTGGCGGGCTTTGTGTTCAATGAGGTTGTCGCTGCTGTTTTGGTCATAAAGTAAGACGCTGATGCGGTCAATCTGATGACCTTCGGGTGTGAGCCAACATTGATGGTTTTGTAAGCTGTGTTGGTGTTGTAAGGCATAATCCAGTGAGGGCGCACACAATACGCCGTCTAGCCAATGATGTAATGCGGCTTGGTAAGGGGCATCAGCACGGATTTGGTGGATGAGGGCTTGGGCAGGCTGGGTTTTGCGTGGGCTGTGAGCCGTTTGTTGAAACCATGCGGCTGCGCCCTGAGGCAGGGGCGAGGGCGGTGTAAAGTCAGCAGGTAAGGCGCGAGCGTGCAAACGCGCTGCCAACACAACGGATAAGGCGTGTTGCCAATCATCAGGTGCGTGAATGTGTTGCCACAGGGCAGGAGCGTGTTCAAATTCGGTTTGTTGCCAAAAATTGCTTTGCTCGTGTTGGCTTTGTAATAAGGCAGCTAAGGCTTGCTGTTGCGCTTGTAAGGTAATATGTTGTTGATACAAGGCTTGTTGCTGGGTTTGTGCTTGTTGATAATCTGCTTTTAAGCGAACGATGTGTTCTTCGCTGAGGGCAGATTGTTCTTCATAATGGTCAAACTGGCTTTGCAATAATGCCGCTTGTTCTTGCGCGGCAGCCATTTCTTGTTCTGATGGCAAATTCAATGCGTGTTGCTCATTCAACAAACGGGTTTGTCGATGCGCTAATTGTTGCAAAGATTGCTGAATATGCGCTGCTTGCTGCTGTTTAACCGCCAATTCACGTTTAATACGGTTAAACTCATCTTGTTGTGCTTGAAACGTGGTGTTTAATTCCGCTTGCACATCTTCCAATTCTGGCAACTGTTCTTCGCGTGTGGCAACCTCCATTGCCCATTCTGTTAAGGCAAGCTGCTTTTCTTCCAGTTCCTTATCCAAGTTTGCCAGCTCATCTTGCACCGTTTGCTGTTGCTGATAAATCCGCTGCAACTGCTCTTGCGCGGCTTGTCGTTCACGCTCCATGCGTAATTGCAAATGATATTGCGACCGTAATTGCTCTTCCAAACGCGCAATCTGTTCACGCAACACTCCATGCTGATTATTCAAATGATGTGCATAGTGTTGTTGCTCTTGCTCGGCTGTGCGTAATGCCTGAAGATGCTCGTTTAACTGCTGTTGCTGTTCATGAACTTCTTGCTGTTGTTGCTCAAAAGCCTGATAACGTGCTGTTGCTTGGTCGGCAGCGTCCAAAGCATATTGCCATTGCAAATAATCCACCAAATTTTGCTGTTGCGACAACTGTTGCGAAAACTGCTGATAACGCTCTGCCGTTGCCGCTTGCTTTTCCAACTTTTCCACTTGGCGCAACAACTCATTTTGCAAATCGCCCAAACGCTGCAAATGCTCGCGCGTATCCTTCAAACGACTTTCCGTTTCCTTGCGCCGTTCCTTATATTTAGAAACGCCCGCTGCCTCCTCAATATAAGCGCGTAGCTCTTCAGGACGTGCCTCAATAATGCGCGAAATCATCCCTTGCTCAATCACCGCATAACCACGCGCACCCACCCCCGTGCCTAAAAACAAATCCGTAATATCACGGCGGCGCACCACCTGATTATTAATATAATAAGTCGATTCCCCTTGTCGCGTGAGCTGCCGCTTAATACTGACTTCCGCATATTGCCCCCATGCCCCTTGCAAAGCATGGTCGCTATTATTAAACACTAACTCTACCGAAGCACGCGGAGCAGGGCGGCGAGTGGCAGCACCATTAAAAATCACATCTTGCATACTCTCGCCACGCAACTGCTTGGCAGATACCTCGCCCAGCACCCAACGCACCGCATCAATCACATTCGATTTTCCACAACCATTCGGGCCAATCACCGCCACCAATTGACTGGGTACATGAATCGTTGTGGGGTCAGTAAAAGACTTAAAACCAGCGAGTTTAATATGAGTGAGGCGCATACCAAGACAAACCAAAATAAAAGAAAACTATTTTAACGGAAAAGCCAGCGTTTTGCCTGTGAGTCATAAAAAAATACTATGAGATAAGATAAATATATTTACTATATCAAGAGAAATATTTTTATAAGAAAATTATATCAAACTATAACAAATCTGATTAAAAAATAAACAATCGTCTGGGGGTAATGCTTAAAAAATATTCATATTAACAAAATAATATATATGGAATAGACTAAAAAATAAGCAATGATAATAAGTGAATAGCAGAAAAGCAGCAGTTATCCTGATTATAAATATAGCATCAGGTAAAACTTTGTAATACAAAAAATCCCCACACTTGATTTTGTCATGAAAATAAATATTTTAATTTCAAGACAAATACAACAAGTGTGGTAAATATATTGGATTTCATCAACCACTTATCCGCGCCAGTAACCGCTTAAGCGACTATAAATATACAGCATATGCAGTATCTATATCATGTATAATTAAATTAGGCTTAATGTATCGTGGGTGCATATTGCAAAACACACATCCAAATAAGCCAGCTTAAAAAGCAAATTAAATTTCTAATATAGATAAAAAATTTTTATAAATTAATTGCAATCGTGTTTGGGGATTCACTCACTTCAAGCGCAGGGAATTCGATTTCAAGGAGCTTAATTAGATTATGATTCGTCGTAATAAATTATGGTTGTATGTCTTGCCAATATTATTGGCAACAGGTTGTACCACCCAAACCCATAAAGTCAAATGGGTGGACACCGTAGATGCAGCTTATAGTACAGACATTCCCGAAGAACGCTCTTCGGTTGTGTTCTATCGTCCTGCAGATGCCATCGAGGGAGCGGCAGTTAATATTTATGTGAATGGTGAGTACATGGGCTCTTTACAACCCAATGCTTATCGTCAAGAAACCGTTTGCGCTCAAAATCAGCGTTTCTTTGCTGAGTTTACCAATACCGATGCGGCATATTATGAAAAAGCCAATTTTGGCGACTACTATAATCTGCCCGAATCAGCCGTATCATTCTTCAAAGTGGTGCGTGGTGCCAATGGTAAACCTGCTTTATTAGCCGTTTCTCCTGAGCAAGCCGAAACCGAAATGCAAGGTGTTAAGCGCCAAAATCATACCTTATCTCGAGTTGTGAACCGCAAAAACTGCGGTGAATATGTCTTGAAAAAATACACTTTGCAGGCTTCTGCATTGTTCAAGTTCGACAAATCTGATTACCAAGATATGCTGCCCAAAGGCAAAGAAGAAATTGCCGCTATTTCCGAAGATATTAAGCAAAATCCTAATCGCATCAGCAGTATCATGGTAATTGGTCATACCGACCCTGAAGGCAGCGAGCAATACAACAATGAATTGTCGTATCGTCGTGCCGTTACTGTGAAAACTGCTTTAGCGGGTAGTGGCTTAAATCAGGCTTCTATCACGCCAGAAGGACGTGGTAAACGTGAATTAGTAGTAGCAAATTGTCGTCAGTTGCACCCCAAAAATGCACAGGCGCGCCAAGAATGTGATCAACCTAACCGTCGCGTAGAAATTATCTTGCATGGTCAACGTGGTCAGTAAGAAGCAAGTGGTTTATTAGATAGATACATTAAATAAAATAGGTGAAAACTATGTCTAAAAATATTACGCTGAATATTAACAATGCAAAATCAACCATTGAAACCATTCAGTTCAAAACAGCAACAGGCGAAGCCTTGCGCATCCCTGCTCAAGCTAAAGTCAATTATCAATTAATTGATGATGCCACCCAATTCGGTCCTGAAAACATTATGACCAAACGTGTGGGTGATAACTTGGAAATCGCGTTTGAAGGCACCGACATTCGCAATCCAGACCTGATTATTGAAGGCTATTATGCAGATGAAGCGGCTGTGAAAAACGGCAGCTTGTTGGTGGGTGAGCATGAAAATGGTAATACCTACCCTTATGTGCCAGAAAGCACCGTGCAAGAAGATGCCGTAACCATGTTGGCAGATGAAGTGGCTGCGGGTCAAGCCTTGGGCGGCGAAGCCTTAATTGGCGGCGCAGCTTGGGCGTTTAATCCTTTGTGGTCTTTAGGTGCAGCACCTTTGGCAGCTGCGGCAGCCGCTTCAGGTGGCAGTGGTAGCGGTGGTCAAGCTCAAGCCCCTTTGACCAACGTACCTATTACTGTTGATGCGCCTGACTTAACCAATGACAACACCCCATTGATTACTGGCGAAACCGATGCAGACACCAACAGCGTAGTTACCATTGTTGTAACCGATAGCCAAGGTAACACGCAAACCATGTCTACCGTAGTGGCAGAAGACGGTACTTATTATGCAGAAGTGCCTAATCCTATGCCTGATGGTCCTTACACCGTTAATGTGGTTGTGAAAAACCCTGATGGTTCAACAGGTACTGCAACTGATCCAGGTGTGATTGATACCACAGTAACCATTACCGTGGTGGCACCTGATTTAACTAATGACAATACACCTACCATCACAGGCACAACGGATGCTGAAGCAGGTCAGGTGGTTACCGTTTTGATTACTGATATTAATGGTGCAACTCAAACTGTAAGCACCACTGTTAATGCTGATGGCACTTACAGCGTAGATGCTGTTACCCCATTGGCAGACGGTGAATATACTGCTCAAGCGACCGTAAGCGATAAATTGGGCAACACCGCTACAGCTACTGACCCTGGTACGGTTGATACGACTGCGCCTGTTATTACCGTAGTTGCACCTGATTTAACTAATGACAACACACCAACTATCACAGGCACAACGGATGCTGAAGCAGGTCAAGTTGTTACTGTTTTGATTACCGATATTAATGGTGCAACTCAAACCGTAAGCACCACTGTTAATGCTGATGGCACTTACAGCGTAGATGCCGTTACCCCATTGGCAGACGGTGAATACACCGCAAAAGCTACCGTAAGCGATAAAGCAGGTAACAGTGCCACTGCAACTGACCCTGGTACAGTTGATACCACTGCGCCTGTGATTACCGTAGTTGCACCTGATTTAACTAACGACAACACTCCAACCATCACCGGCACCACCGATGCAGGTGCAGGTCAAGTGGTTACCGTTTTGATTACCGATATTAATGGCACAACTCAAACTGTAAGCACCACTGTGAACCCAGATGGTACTTACAGCGTAGATGCCGTTACGCCATTGGCAGACGGTGAATATACAGCAAAAGCCACTGTAAGCGATAAAGCAGGTAACAGTGCTACTGCAACTGACCCTGGTACAGTTGATACCACTGCGCCTACTATTACTGTTGATGCACCTGATTTAACCAGCGATAAAACTCCAACCATCACCGGTACAACTGATGCGGGCGAAGGTCAAATCGTTACCATTTTGATTACTGATGTTAATGGTGATACTCAAACTGTAAGCACCACTGTTAATCCTGATGGTACCTATAGCGTAGATGTGGTTACGCCATTGGCAAATGGTACTTATACTGCTCAAGCAACAGTAAGCGATAAAGCGGGTAACAGCGCCACTGCAACTGACCCTGGTTCAATCAAAGCAACAGTAACCACGATTGATGTTGTTGCACCTGACAACACTAACGACAATACTCCTACTATTAGCGGTACAACCGATGCACCAAGCAACTCAATTGTTACCATTACCGTAACTGACAGCCAAGGCAACAGCCAAACTTTCTCAGCCGTAGTGGCAGAAGACGGCACTTACCGTGCAGATGTGCCTAATCCAATGGCTGATGGTCCTTATACAGCTGATGCAACCGTTACAGTTGATTCTCATACTGTTTCTGCAACTGATCCTGGCTCAATTGATACCACCGCTATTATTACCGTTGTTGCGCCTGATTTAACCAATGACAATACGCCTACCATTACAGGTACGGTGCAAGATGTTGAAGCAGGTCAAGTGGTAACTGTTGTGATTACCGATGCGGCAGGTAATGTACAAACCGTTAGCACAACTGTGAATGCTGATGGTACTTACAGCGTTGATGCTGTTACGCCATTAGCAGATGGTCAATATACTGCCCAAGCAACGGTAAGTGATTTGTTAGGAAACACTGCTACTGCAAGCGACCTAGGCACCGTGGATACTACTGCGCCTGTTATTACCGTCGTAGCACCAGACCTGACCAACGACAACACCCCAACCATCACCGGTACCACCGATGCTGAGGCGGGACAAGTCGTGACCGTTGAGATCACCGATGCGGCAGGTAACGTCCAAACCGTGAGCACCACCGTGAACCCAGATGGTACCTACAGCGTAGACGCCGTTACCCCATTGGCAGATGGCGACTACACTGCCAAAGCCACCGTGAGCGACGTAGCAGGTAACACAGCTGAAGCCACTGATCCAGGTACCGTGGACACCACCGCTACGATCAGCGTAACCGTACCAAGCGGCACCGACACCACCCCAACCATCAGCGGACAAACCAACGATGTTGAGGCAGGACAAGTCGTGACCATCGTCGTAACCGACAAAGACGGCAACGCCCAAACCATCAGCACTACCGTGAACCCTGATGGCAGCTACAGCGTAGACGTACCTACAGCCGTAGCAGATGGCGGCTA
>JBHADP010000020.1:0-5823 GCA_041855125.1 Neisseria sp.
CCCAGTTTTTCAATCTGATTTTGCTGTTGCAAAATCGATTCTTCTTTTTTCATCAATTCTTCGCGGGGAGCAACATTAATGATGTTGCCTTGACGGCGCATATCCAAATTGCGCGCTTGCATCACCAAGTCTAAGGCTTGGTCCCATGGCACATCTTTTAAGGTTAAAGTCATTTTGCCTGTTACGCTGTCACTGGCAACAATGTTCATGCCCGATTCTTTTGCCAAAATCTGCAAAATGGTGCGTACATCTACATCTTGGAAGTCTAAAGAGACGCGTGCGCCCTTAAACGATTTATTGGTATTGGCATTGGATAAGCCTGCCATCGCCATATCGTTTTTTTGTGAAATTTCAAATGACATGCGGTTGCCCGATGAACGATTATTGAAATCCCAACCGCCTTTGGTGCGAATGGTTAATTGGGTATCGTTGCCAATGCGGCGCATAACAATGCTGCGCACAGGGGTATTGAAGTCGCTAACATCTAAGTTGCGTTGTGCTTGTACAGGTAAGGGATAGTTTTTCAAAGTAACGGTTAAACTATCGGCTTGGCGTTTGATATCAGGCTGACCTTTAAAACCAGGGGCATTCAATTCAACAATGCCTGAAGTGCTTGAACCTTTACGGAAATCGATATTGGCAGAAGCGGCAGCCGCATTGCTGTTATTAGGCGCAGCTTGGCTCATAGGTGCGTCAACAAAGTCGTTGCGTGCATAATTATTGCTGGCGGCAGGGGTGTGAGTGGTTTCATTGGCAGCTTCGCTCACATAAATCCACACTTCTTTGCCTTTAACTTCTGTGTTGTATTGACCTGTTTTGCTTAGATTGAGCAATACGCGCGCACGGTCGTTATTTTGTGCGACGGTGATTTGATTCAGCAATGGGTCGGCATATTCTAAAACGGGTTGCGCTAATTGAATATTGGTTGCAGGGAAATCAAGTGCGATGCGAGCAGGTGTGGTGGTTACAAAGCCTGTGGGTGAAACCACACCGCTATCAAATTTGATTTTAACGATTTTTTGTTTGTTAGGCAGTGTAGAAACATTGATGTCAGTAATGTTACCTGCTAATGCAGCTTGCATGGCTAGGCTTAAACCTAAGACAGAAAGTGTTTTAATTTTCGTTGTTTGCATGATTGTTAACCCCTTAAATGTTTACTTTTGTGTTGTTGCGTTCAGTGTTAATTCGGTTGGGCGGAAAGTCCAGTTGCCATAAGCATCTTCAACTAATTCAGTGATGACGAGACGGTCATCGTGAATTTGGCTGATGCGACCATGGTTTTGTCCAAGATAGTTACCTGTGTGTACGGTGTAAACGTGTCCATCTGCTTCAATGAAGGCAGAAAGTTGGTTGCCTTTTTTGAATGAACCCACATAGCGTAAGTTTTCTAAAGCAAAGCCTTCTAATACTTCTTTAGGTCGATTAGGATTCGGAGCGTTGACACCTTGTTGGTTGGTGTTTAAACGCTTGCTGTTAAACGCATCTAAAGAGGGTTGAGCAGGTGGTGTATAGGTTAGGATGGGCGTTACTGTTGGAACATCAACAGGTTGAATGGTTTTGCTGGCTTCTTGGCGCGTTTGGTTAATCCAATTTTGTAAGTCTTCAGGTTCATCGTTACAAGCGCTTAGAGTTAGTACCATCATCGCGGAGAGTAAGAGTGTCTTTTTCATAATGCTTTCCTTGCTGGTTTATTATTATTGTTGTTGAGGGGGTTGAGCGTTGCCATTATTGTTGAGATCTTGTTCTGCCTTTTTAGCCGCAATTTCTGCTTCAGATAGGGCTTTATAGGTGCTGGCAATGGCTTTTAGGGTGATTTGCCCTGTTTTTTCATCTTTGCTTAAGTTTAAGGCACTTAATGTGATGATGCGTGATAAGCCACCAATGTCGCGAACAAATTGGGCAATTTGGTTGTATTGACCACTGATAACCAATTCATAAGGCAAGGTTTGCACATATTCATCAGTAATCACGGCTTGTGGCGTTAAAGCGCTCAGACGCATACCATTGCTCGATGCTGCTTGGTGTAATTCCTGAATTAAGTTAGGAATTTCCGCATCGGTGGGCAGTTGGCGCAACAGAACATTGAACGATTTATTTAATACTTCCAATTCTTGTTGCAAGCTCTTTAAGTTGGCTGCTTGAATGCTTTTGGTTTTGTAGGTTTCTTTTAAGGTTTCTTCTTGTTTTTTCGCGTCGTCGAGCCGTGAGAGCTGGTCTTGGAAAACAAAGAAGTAGCCTGCACCTAAAATAGCTGCAATTAATAAGGCAGATAAACCGAGCTTGAGTGGTGCGGGCAACTCATGCAAGGTGTTTAAATCCATATTTTTTAAATCTTTTGATGCCATGATGATTTATCCCCGTTATTAGTTGGCAGGCGCGGTTGGTTGTGCCGCAGAAGCAGGAGCTGGGCTGCTGTTGTCATTGGTTTGCGAGGCAACTTGGCTGGCTGCGGTTGCAGTGGCTTGGCTGGCGCTCATTTCAGCAGGATTCATCAAACCACTGGTTGGCGCTTGTGGCACGCCTGCAATGCCCACGTTTAATACAAAATCTTGTGCGGTATCTTCTTTTTTGATGCTGGATAATTCAGGTTGTTGGAACAAACCAGTAGAAGGTAAGGCACGCATAAACATGGCAATACGGTTATCGCTGGTGGCTTTACCTTTGATTTCATATTTAATGACATCGGCATTGCCTGAAGCCGTTACTGCGGTTAGATACACGCCTTCTGGCACAAGACGATTGATGGTATCAACAATATGTGCGCCTTCAAATCGCTTGTTTTGCAATTCTTCAACTTTTTGTTTACGCGCCAAGAAACTTTCTTTTTCTTTTTGCAATTCGGCAATGCTGGCTAATTCTTTGTCCAACTCTTGCGTTTTGGTGGTTAAGAATTGGTTACGCGCTTCTTGGGCTGCCACCATTCGGTCGATGCTGACATAAGTCAGTGCGGCTAAACCTACACCAATAGCAGCAGCGACTAACATCAATGCTTTAAATTGCTGTTTGCGTTTTTGTTGTAATGCTTCCCGATAGGGCAGCAGGTTGATTTTGATTAAGTTAATCATGTTTACAGACCCCGTAAAGCTAAACCAAATGCGACAGTTAAGGATGCCGCTGATTGTTGTAATTCTGATAAATCCAGTTTATTGCTGGTGTTGGCATAAGTGATGGGATGCACACACTCTGTTGCCGTGTTGGTTTGTGAAAACACTGTTTCAGGTAAGCCCAGTTGTTGGGAAGCAGAACCTGTAATCAAAATGTGTTTTACACTAGAAAATTGCTCATTTTGCTGCGTTGTGTAGTAAAACTGGAGTACCCGTTGGATTTCTTGCGCCACTTGGATATTAAATCTATCGGCAATTTGTGATTGGTAGTCGATAGGCTTATCGTTGTTTTTCAACATGTTGGCGGCTTGTTCTTCATTGGTTTGGTAGGTGCGTTGAATCAGTTGATTTAATTGCTCACCGCTAATGCTGGATTCTTGTTTGTAGAGAATCTGACCTTCTTGCACAATTAAGGCGTGCATTTCATGTTCACCAATATTAATCAGGGCCACTTTTTCAGTGCTTAATTCAGAAGAATGTTGATTAATCCAATAAGAGAAAGCGTTGGTTTGCGCGAAAATATCAATGTCCATAAAAGCAGGATTCAAACCCGCGCTTTCAAACACTTCTAACCGAGGTTCAATTTCTTCTTTTCGGGCAGCAACCAAGAGTACTTTATCACCTAAAGGTTGGCTAGAACGACCAATCACTTGATAATCGTAGTTCACTTCATCTAAAGGCGCGAGCTGAGAAATTTCGTATTCAGCATACGAGGGTAAATCCATTTCACTATCACGCGAATTGTAAACAACCGTTTCGATGGTGGTTATATTTTGCGGCAATGCCACAACAATATTGCGGTTGTTGCTGCGTAATTGAGCATATGCGTGTTGTAAGTAAGATACAAGTTGGTCATAATCTTGGATGCGATTACCTTTGATAATATTTTTTGGCAGTTTGGTAATGGCGTATTTTTCTAGCTGAATTTGGTTTAAACTACGCCCTGACAACTGAACCATTCGAATGGCATCTTGACTGATGTCGATACCAATCGCCCCTCGATTGGTAAGATTGGAAGAAGATGTCTTACTGGTTGTATTTTTTTCATTTTTTTTAAAGCGCATAATCGTTTTTCCTGCCAATAATTGTAAGCAACAGTGTTGGCTTCCGTAAGTTATTAAATAAAGTTGCACCACATTGAAATGCGGTTGCGGTTAAAATATCCCACTATTTTACTTTATTTAATGCATTGAATGGTAAATATTACTTAGTCATGATTAAAAAAATTATTACGACCATTATTGGTTTAATACTCGGATTGGTTCTGTTCGCAGTGGGTTTGGTTGCCATTGCGATTTTGGTTACCTACCCCAAATTGCCTTCTTTAGATGCTGTACAAAACTATCAACCCAAAATGCCGCTGACCATTTATTCTTCTGATGGCAAGGTGATTGGTGTATATGGTGAAGAGCGACGTGCTTTTACTAAGATTGGTGATTTTCCTGATGTGTTGAAAAACGCGGTGTTGGCTGCAGAAGACAAGCGTTTTTATGAGCATTGGGGGGTAGATGTGGTTGGGGTAGGGCGTGCCATTATGGGCAACATTACCGCAGGCTCCGTGCAATCGGGTGCCAGCACCATTACACAGCAAGTTGCTAAAAACTTTTATCTCACCAATGAGCGCACGCTGACGCGTAAATTTAATGAAGCCTTGTTGGCTTATAAGATTGAACAGTCGCTCACCAAAGACCAAATTTTGGAATTGTATTTCAACCAAATTTATTTGGGACAACGTGCTTATGGCTTTACGGCAGCCGCGCAAGTTTATTTTAATAAACCTGTGAAACAGCTTACTTTGGCAGAGGCTTCTATTTTGGCGGGTTTGCCTAAAGCACCTTCAGCGTTTAATCCGATTGTGAACCCTGAGCGGGCGCGTTTACGCCAAGAATACATTTTAAACAATATGTTGGAATTGGGCATGATTACTGCCGCCCAACATAAAGCAGCATTGGCAGAAGAATTGCATTTTGAACGTTATGTGCAAAAGATTGACCAAAATTCTTTGTATGTGGCGGAAATGGTGCGCCAAGAGCTGTATGACAAATATGGTGAAGATGCTTATACACAAGGTTTCCGTGTCTATACAACGGTGAGCACGGAAAGCCAAAAGGTAGCAACAACTGCATTGCGTAAAGTGTTGCGTGGTTTTGACCGTGGTAGTTCGTATCGCGGTGCGGAACATTATTTGGATTTAGACAAGATTGAAGATGAAGACGCGCAAACCGAAGCCATTGGTGAGTATTTATTTGGTTTATATACCGTTGATGGTATGCAACCTGCGGTGGTGGTGAGTGCATCCAAAGCAAGAGGAATTGTGGCGCAATTAGCCAATGGTGATAAGGTGAAGTTATCGCCTGATGCGATGGGCGCGGCACGCAGTGCGTTGTTAAATGCAAAATTGGAAGATGCTCAAATTCGCAAAGGTGCGGTGATTCGGTTGTATAAACCTGCGGAAGGCAGTTGGCGCATTGTGCAAGAGCCTGCTTTGCAAGGGGCAATCGTGGCATTGGATACGCGCACAGGTGCGGTGAAGGCTTTGGTGGGGGGATATGATTTCCACAGTAAAAACTTTAACCGTGCCACGCAAGCGCAACGTCAGCCCGGTTCTTCATTTAAGCCATTTGTGTATTCAGCGGCATTGGCAAAAGGGATGACTGCGGCAACGGTGGTGAATGATGCGCCGATTACTGTCCCTGGTGCGGGTGCAGGTGACAAGGCG
>JBHADP010000021.1:0-6089 GCA_041855125.1 Neisseria sp.
CAAAAAATTAAAGCAGGTCAATAATTTTTCATTGTTGTTTTTTTGATTTAACGACTGTTTCGGCAGTCGTTTTTTTTATGCTATGCTTTCGGTTGGCGAGGGCAACCATGCAAATTGTTTGGCTATCATGTCTCGCAATGCGCTGCGCCGTTGTTCATTATGTAAACAGGCGGCTTTAAAGGTATCGGGTTTGCCCCAGAAAACGAATGTTTCTCGCGCACGGGTGATGGCGGTATAAAGCAAAGGACGGGTTAAGCCATTTTGTTCAGTCGCTTCACTGGTGGGAGGCAAGAGCCACACATCACGATATTCTGAACCTTGGCTTTTGTGTACGGTCATGGCAAATGCGGTGGCATAGACGGGTAAGCGGCTCAAGGCGATTTTGCGAAAACCTTCTGCCGCAGGAAAATAGGCAGCCAATGCGCCTGTTTCGCTGGTGGAATCCAGCAAAATCAAGCCAATATCGCCATTAAACAAGCCTAAAGGGTAATCATTGCGCTCAATCATAATCATCTGCCCTGCAAACCACGGCATATCCAAACGCACCCGCCCTTGTTGTTGCAAATAACGGCGATAGGCTTCGTTAAATTGGGCAGCATCATCTCGCCGCGCCGCTAATACAACCACATCGGTTTGATGGGCAAATGCAGCCGCCACATCATTGGCATCAACTGCACGCCAATAAGCGGTTTGCAATGTATAGAGTTCAGCCGCTTGTTGTGCCATATTGGCTTGTTTCATGTGCAATTCTTCGGGAAACGCGGCAAATTGCGCCCATGCTTGTTCTGCTTCTCCTGCGGTAACTGCGCGCGCCAAGCAACCTAAGCCACTGTGTTCACCAAAACGATGGCTAAAAGTAAGATGGGCAATGTTTTCAGCTAGGGGGGAAATGGTGTCGGCACACGCAAAAGGGGTGTGAGGTAAAATCTCTGTTAATTGTTGAGCAGTAGATAATGATAAAACTGTGGGTTGTGCCAATGCTGCCAACACTGCCCCTGCTCCCACCGAAGGTAATTGGTCTTCATCGCCCAATAACACCACCCGACAGCCATTGGGTACGGCGCGTAATAAATTCAACAACAGCGATAAATCCAACATCGAAGCCTCATCTACCACCAAAATATCCAAAGGCAAGGGGCTTTCTGCATCAAATTGCGGTTGCATTTGGGGCGGACGCAGTTTTAATAAACGATGTACGGTTTGCCCATCTAAGGCTTGCAAATGCGCTTTAACGGCTTCAGGCACAGCAAAACGCGCCAAGGCTTTATGTAAAGACCGCGCCATATGAGCAGCCGCTTTACCTGTGGGCGCAGCCAGTGCAATGCGTGGCAACACAGGAGCAGCATCACATAATAATGCCAATAATTTAGCAACCGTTGTGGTTTTGCCCGTCCCAGGCCCGCCCGAAATCAGCATAAACGGTTGCAACAATGCCAAAGCAGCAGCAGCTTGCTGCCCTTCACTTCCCGTTTCTTGAAACCAATCTGCTAAATTTTGCCGACTTTGCTCACGATTCAACACAAGCAAATCTGCCTTTGCCAAGCGCACGATTTCACGCGCCAAATCACGTTCCAACTGCCAAATGCGCCCTAAAAACAAACGCCGTCCTTGCAATACCAAAGGCGCATCGCCTGTTCGTGCCACCAAAGGCGCAGCCTCTTGCAAAACAGCCGCTTCATCGTCATGCAACCAAATAAACGCATGCCCATCTTGCAATGCCGCAAACAAACGATAAATAAACGGTTCACACACTTCAACCACATCAGGCGCAATACGTCGAAACAAAGCCACTGCCGCCTCTGCTGCCGCTTGATTTAAATCCACCGTCATCCTCTTCTCTCACAACATTCCCACCGCCTTAACCCAATATCACAGGCGCAAAACGCAAAATCGTATCGCGTAAAGGAATCAACTTACCATGAAAAAAATGCGAAGCCTGCGGAATCACCACCACAGGAATATCTTGCGGAGCAGCCCAATCCAACGCCTGTTGCAGTCGTATCACATCATCAATTTCACCATGAATCACCAACGTTTTTTTCGCATCAGGAGCAGGCGGTTCAACACAACGTTCATGATAATGATTAACAGCAGCTCCCATCAGCAACAACAAATCAGGTTCACGCTGTTGCGCCGCAAACAAAGACACATAGCCCCCAAACGAAAAGCCTGCAATCACCAATTTTGCCAACTGCGGATGCTGTTGCCGTGCATAATCAATCACCGCCACACAATCCACCGTCTCCCCTGCACCATAATCATGTTCACCGCCACTATTACCCACCCCGCGTAAATTCGGCAAATAACAATGAAACCCTAATTGCGTGAGCGCCTTAGCGGCTGTTTGAATCACCTTATTCGTATTCGTGCCGCCATGCAAAGGATTGGGGTGATTAATCACCGCCACCCCCTTTTCCTCACCAAGTGCAGGCAAATAAATCGTTTCCAACGCCCCAACTTCGCCCGCAATCAACACCTGATTAAACTTCTGCATACCACCCCAATCAATCTATCAACAAACGCTCAACCACACGCTTATTCACCAAATCCTCTTGCAAAATATCCTGCAAATCCTGCTCATCAACATAAGTGTACCAACGCCCTTCAGGATAAATCACCATGGCAGGACCCTTCTCACAGCGTCCCAAACAACCACTGCCACTAATCCGCAACTTCCCTGCCCCAATCAAATCCAACTGCTTCGCCTGACCACGCAAAAAATCCAATGCCGCATCCGCCTCACCATAATCATTACAACTTTGCTTACAGGGGTCTTTACGCGCATTAGTACACACAAACAAATGACGTTCAAAAAAACTCATAACTCATCTTTCCATTATAAAAACAACTGTTTACCATTATTCTGATGATTTGCCTTAATCGCAGCCAGCATACGCTTAAAATCCAAACCATAACGCTCTGCCAACTTATCCGCGCGTTTACGCAAACCTTCCAAATTCAACTCACGCGGTGATTGTTGAAACGCCATCACCGCCACATTCCCATGACTTTCCGCAGGCACTTCCAACACCCTCCCCTCAAACACCCCCAACAAACTTTCCACAAAACGCTGATAACGCTTATCACCACTCCACCAATTCGTTACCAACACCCCATCAGCAGACAAAGCACGGCGGCAGTCCTCAAAAAACACCTCACTCACCAAATCATCTACAATCTGTTCCCCATCAAAACCATCAACCAACAACACATCCGTACCTGCGCGCACCGTCTTAATATATTGCGCCCCATCGGCTTCCACAATCTCAAAACGCTCATCTTCAAACGGCAATTCAAACAAACTGCGTGCCACACCAATCACTTGCGGATTAATCTCCACCACCGTTTGCCGTGTATGAGGCAAATACGCATCAATCCACCGCGCAAACGACCCACCACCCAAACCAATTTGCGTAATATGCGTAGGCGGCTCTTCCCTAAACAACAGCCAAGCCATCATCGCACGACTATACGACAACACCAATTCCGCAGGATGGTCTAAATTCATCGAACTTTGAATCGTGGCGCTGCCTAAATGCAAAGAACGAATATTACCTTCTTCAGAAATCCCCACTTCAGGAAATTCAAAACGCTGCGCCCGTAAGCGGCGATAAGGATGATGAGCCATCACACATAACCCCAAAATAAAGACGCTTATTCTATACAATTTCCACCACTTTAGCAGCAACACCCTCTTACCAACCGCCATCTTACCAACTTTATTCATTTAATAAACATTAAGATAGCAACATTTCCCCTTTTTGCCGTATTTTCCACTTGCCAAACTTCTTCGGCATCGGCATAATAGCGACTTCTTCAGCCGGTGTAGCTCAGTTGGTAGAGCACCTGACTTGTAATCAGGGGGTCGCGAGTTCGAATCCTGCCGCCGGCACCACAGTCAAAAAAAAACAGCCTTTCGGGGCTGTTTTTTTACGTCTATTACCGTCCAACACCATCAACCAATATTCCCACCCAGCAAGGCTTTCAGCCCAATTAGCCTTATCCCCTTAACTGCCTTTTTGCCTATTATCGTCTAATATCGTCTTATTGAATCAACCACAAATTTACGGTATTTTCTACGGTATCTTAAAAATACCCCTAAAAAAATACCGTAAAATGCCCCTAAACGACCGACAAATCAAGCATTCCAAGCCCAAAGACAAACCCTATAAACTAACCGATGGCAACGGCTTGTATCTACACATCACACCAGCAGGCGGTAAGCTATGGAAACTGGATTATGCGATTGATGGCAAGCGTAAAACCCTATCCATTGGTAAATATCCCCATCTATCCCTTGTTGAAGCGCGAGAAGCTGCCGAGAATGCCCGCAAAATGAAAGCACAAGGCATAGACCCTAGCCTAGCCAAACAACAAGCCAAAGCCGAACGGCAAGCGGCATTACTGAATACCTTTGAGCACATCGCCCGCGATTGGCATCAAAATAACATCAGCCGATGGAAACCCAACCATGCCCAGCGCATCATGCGCTATCTTGAAAAAGACGTTTTCCCCCATATTGGCAGCAGCCCCATTCAAGAACTAAGAGTAGCTCATATCAAAAAAGTATTAGATGCTATTACCGCGCGTGGCGTAGCAGAAACAGCCGAAAAGATACGCCAATGGATAAACAAAATCTTCAACTATGCCTTAATGCTAGAGCGAGTAGATGGCAACCCTGCTAGTGCCCTAGTGGGCTATATTCAGCCCCAAACCACCGAGCATATGCCAGCCTTGCCGCGTGAAGAATTGACCGAGTTTTACCACCGCTTGTTGCAGGTAGATGCCGAGCCACAAAACCGCCTATGCTTAATGCTGCTGGTGTTATGTTTTCCACGCAATACCGAAATCAGGGGTGGAGAATGGAAAGAAATCAACTGGCAAGCGAAAACATGGACGATTCCAGCCAGCAGAATGAAACGACCGCGTGAGCATCTTATCCCCTTGTCAGATTGGGCAATGGAGCTGCTACAAGAGCTACACCAGCTCACAGGCAAGGGGCGGTTTATGTTTCCCAACCGCAATACCATTAGCGGCTATATCAGCGAAAACACCTTAGGCAATATCCTAAACCGTATTGGCTATAAAGGCATTGCCACCCCACACGGCTTTAGAAGCCTAGCCAGCAGCATATTAAACGAACAGGGCTTTAACCCCGATGCCATCGAGCGGCAACTTGCCCATGTGGAAGAAAACAAAATCAGAGCTGCCTACAATCGAGCGGAATATCTAGCCGAGCGAACCGAAATGATGCAATGGTATAGCGACTATTTGCGTGAACGATATGAAGCTGCCCTAGCTTTGATACAGGCAGAGCAATAGAAATTAGCCGCCTTTAGCTATGGTTTGTATAATTACCGTGTGTATCTATTGCCGTCCATAAATGGACATATACTTTGACAAAAGCGGAGCTTTTTGGTAAAAATATGCTATCTTTCGGAGAAAGTTATGTAAAAGGCTTTCAAAGACTACACCAGCAGATAAATTGCTGGTGTTTTTATTTCTATTGTCATCTGCTTCTGTCTCAAATCATATTGACACATTGTGCATGAAATGCCAAAATATGCTATCTTTCGGAGAAAGCCGCATATAAGCGGCATTTTTTACGTCTAAACACCGCCCAAACCCTAAACCGTTTGGGCTTTTTTTATCCGCTTCCACAAAAAAATGGAAGCCAACAATGTATTGCCGCCAATCAAGGGCGGCTTTTTTTATGGAGTTTTGTTATGTCTAATCGCTTAATTCGCTTGCCTGAAGTGATATTGAAAACAGGGCTTGGCAGAGCTGCTATTTACGCCAAGTTGGATAGTAAAAATAGACGCTATGACCCTACTTTTCCCCGCAGCGTGCCACTCACAACTAACCGCGTGGCATGGGTAGAACATGAAGTAGATGAATGGATTAATACACGCATCGCACAACGCGACCAACAAGCAAAAGGAGCGTAATCATGCCAACACCAGCTAAAACCCCTATCCCTAGCCAATGCGACCGCATCTTATCCATGCTCGAGGCAGGTAAAACCCTAACCACCTACGAGCTACACATCATGGGCATTCAATCGCCTACTACGCGAATGATGGAGCTAC